>JAJRYL010000227.1 GCA_024275855.1 Deltaproteobacteria bacterium | reverse complement strand
GGATCAACGAGTGGTACCTGTTTGCCACAAACGGGTTTTCGAGCCCTGTAAAGAGCGTTTTAGAATCGTGAAAAACATCCGATGTCTTTCCGTGCATAAGGCGCGGCGCCTTTACGACCTTGGCGCCGTAGGCGTAACCTACGCTCTGGTGGCCGAGGCAGACCCCGAGTATAGGTATGGAACCGGCGAAGTGCTTGACGGCCTTTACGGAAATTCCGGCCTTCTCCGGGTAACATGGCCCGGGCGATACAACGAGGTACTTTGGCGAGAGCCGCTCTATCTCCTTTACCGTAATAGCGTCGTTACGAAAAACGACAACCTCTGTGCCGAGTTCCATAAAGTACTGGACAAGGTTGAAGGTGAAGGAGTCGTAGTTGTCTATCATCAGAAGCATCTATTTGTATTCCCTATCCATTTTTCAGTATATAGCCGAATTATTAAGAGCAGACAGAAAGAGTATTAAATATATATAACAATCTTTATAACCCTGAGAGTATTCGCCGGGCTGTAAAAAACAGTGCGGCGCTTGTAATAACCCGGTTTTTATTCAGCCGTTATAATACCGGACTTCCGTCCGGTAACGAGTAGCCCCTCGGTTGGCCCAAAGCAAAAGACTTGTAACCTAAAGGTACCCCCGGCACCGTCGGTCGGAGGTTCATTCAAGACCAGAACGCGCCATCTCAATAGCCTTCAACATGCCCCGCGCCTTGTTTTCGGTCTCTTCGTACTCTGTCTGCGGCACGGAGTAGGCAACGATTCCCGCTCCGGCCTGAATGTAGATAGTGCCGTCTTTTATGATAAGGGTTCGTATCGCTATGCACATATCCGTATTGCCGGTGTAGCTGAAATAACCGACGGAGCCGCCGTATATGCCGCGCTTGCACGGCTCAAGCTCTTCTATTATTTCCATTGCCCGAATCTTCGGCGCGCCGCTAAGCGTGCCTGCCGGAAAAGTGGCGCGAAGCGCGTCGAACGAGTCGGCCCCGTCTTTTAACCTGCCGACCACCGTGCTCACTATATGCATTACGTGCGAGTACCGCTCTACGGTCATAAAGTCGCTTACGTTGACGCTGCCCGTTTCGCAGACCCTTCCTATGTCGTTACGCCCGAGGTCAACGAGCATTATGTGCTCGGCGCACTCCTTGGGGTCGGCGAGCAGTTCTTCTTCGAGCTTTAAATCCTCCGCCTCGGTGGCCCCTCTCCACCTTGTTCCGGCAATCGGGTTTACATGAACGTCTTTGTCGATGACCCTGACGAGCACCTCCGGGGAGGAGCCGACAAGGGTTACATTGTCGAGCGAAAGGTAGAACATGTACGGAGAAGGGTTTACGACCCTGAGCGCGCGGTAGATGTCGAACGGCTCTGTGTCGAGTACGGTTGAAAAACGCTGGGAGAGAACGGTTTGGATAATGTCGCCCTCAAGTATGTACTCTTTTATCTTTTTTACCGCTTTCAGGTACTTTTCGTGCTCGAAATTTGACGATATTCCCGTATTTCCGCTCTTTTGTTCCTCTTTTTTACACGTTTTTTCGTCCTTTTCCGCCGTCTTGAGAGAGCCGTTTCTAAGCGTTGTTATAAGGTCGTCTATCTTTCCGGTAGCGGTTTCGTAAACCGTCTTTATATCGCCGTTATCAGGAATAAAGACGTTGGAGATTACGGAAATCTTATTCTCTACATTGTCGAAGAGCAGAAAAGTGTCGGTAAAGATGAAGTAGAGGTCGTAGTTGTCGAGGTCTTTAGGCGCTATGTCCGGCAGGCGCTCGATATGGCGAATGGTATCGTAACCCATGTAACCTATCGCTCCGCCGGAAAAGCGCGGCACGGTCTCTACCTCTACCGCTTTGTACTTCGCCATTGTGTCGCGCAGCACCTCAATGGGGTCTCCCTCGACAAAACGGGTAGTGCCGTCTTCTATAATCTCTACAGTACGGCCACGGCTTCTAAGCACCATACGGGGGTTTGTGCCGAGAATGCTGTAGCGGCCCCATTTTTCGCCACCCTCTACGCTCTCGAAGAGAAAGGCGTTTCCTCCGGTACTGATCTTCATAAAGGCGGAGACCGGGGTATCGGTATCGGCAAGGATGTCCCTGTAGACAGGAATAGTGTTGCCCTTGCCCGAAAGTTCTATAAACTTCTCTAAGTTTGGATAATAGCTATGCTTTTTCATAAGTCTATTAAAATAACATAGAGTATGCCCGTAGTCAACCGGAGCCGGCGGGGGGCGGGGCGATCTCTTTAAACGGAGGGATTTCAAAAGGGTGAAACAGGCCGCGAAAAGAGTTTTAAAAAACCTCCTTTGTGCAGATAAAATTGTATAACAACGGGCCGGTTCTGTTATGTTCGGAGGCCCGTTCATTTTTGCGGGGTTTAAGTTGAAAAATATGTTACAGCTATTGATAGAAAGTGCCGTAATAATGGAAATAAGTCAGCCGGAACTTTTGGCAGGCGGTTGTATAAAACCGGTTTCGAATATTTAACCTTAAAGCCCTTGACTGAGGTCGAGCGGTTCTATAACGTGTGAGGTTATGGAAAATTACGCTGCGATAATCCTTGCCGCAGGCAAGGGCACAAGAATGAAGTCCGACCTTTCGAAGGTGCTGCACGAGGTTGCTGGCGCCACTATGCTCGGCCACGTTCTCGGGGCCCTTAAAGAGCTTAAGGTAAAGAGCACGGTCGTTGTGGTGGGGCACGGTTCCGCAGACGTTCGTAAAAAGTTTGCCGGGTCGGGCGTAAAGTTCGTAGAGCAGAAAGAGCAGCTCGGCACGGGGCACGCCGTAAAGTGCGGGCTCGACGCGCTTAAGGGTTTTAAGGGCGGCCTGTTTGTTCTCTCCGGCGACGTTCCCCTTATTACCTCCTCTACGTTAAAGGGGCTTAAACGTCTTCATGAAAGAGGCGTAGGGCGTGGCGGCAAAGGCGTTGCGCTCACCTTTATATCCGCTATATTGAGCGACCCCTCCGGTTACGGCAGGGTCGTAAGGGACGACAGGAACAGGGTAACAGGCGTAGTCGAGCAAAAAGACTGTACCGCCGCCGAGGGGCTTATAAAAGAGATAAATACCGGGTTATATCTTTTTGACTCGGACTTTCTTTTTAAAAATATCAAGAAGCTAAAGACCGAGAACGCGCAGGGCGAGTACTACCTGCCGGATCTTTTATCCCTTGCCGTTGCAAAGGGCATGGCAGTAAGGGCGCTTACCCATACGGACACGCATGAGGTTATGGGGGTAAACAACAGGGTAGAGCTTTCGATGGTATCGGCTGTAATGCGTATGAGGATATTAAAAGAGCTTATGCTTTCGGGCGTTACTGTTATAGACCCCGGGGCAACGTATGTGGACTTCGGGGTAAAGGTCGGAAAAGATTCGGTTATCTATCCGGGTGTTCACCTTAAAGGCTCTACCGTAATAGGCCGCGGCGTCGTTATAGAAGAGTGCGTAAAGATAGTGGACTCGCGCATCGGCGACAATACGCGTGTAAAGAGCGGCACGGTTGTGGAAGAGAGCCGTATCGGCAAAGGCGTAAGTTTAGGGCCGTCAGCGCATCTAAGGCCCGGCAATGTTCTTGCGGACGAAGTTCGCATAGGCAACTTCGTAGAGCTTAAAAAAGTTAAAATGGGCAGGGGCAGCAAGGCCGGACACCTAAGTTACTTAGGCGACGCGATAATCGGAAGAGACGTAAATATAGGCGCCGGCGCAATTACCTGCAACTACGACGGAAAGAACAAGTTTGTAACCACTATATCCGACAATGTCTTTGTGGGCAGCGATTCTCAGTTGATAGCGCCCGTTAAGGTCGGCAGAAATGCTTATGTCGGAAGCGGCACCACCGTAACTAAAGACGTTCCGGCCGGAGCGTTGGTTGTGGCGCGTGTGGAGCAGAAGGTAAAAAAGGGCTGGGTTGCCAAAAGAGGTCTTTTGGCCGGAAACGGAAAGAGAAAGAAGAGGGGTAGATAAGTTTATGTGCGGAATAGTCGGGTATACCGGTTCGAGAGACGCGGTGGATGTTCTTCTTAGCGGGTTGCAGAAGCTTGAGTACCGCGGGTACGATTCTGCCGGAATCGCCGTTATGAAGGATGCCGGAATCGAGCTTCGCCGCTCGGTGGGTAAGCTAAACAACCTTACTATGGAGATATTAAAAAGGCCGCTTTCCGCGCATACCGGCATAGGCCACACAAGGTGGGCGACGCACGGCAGGCCGAGCGAGCAGAACGCGCACCCGCATATGGAGGGTGGCGTGGCTGTGGTGCATAACGGTATTATAGAGAACTACCTTGTCTTGAAAGACGAGCTTAAGGCCTCGGGCGCGGTCTTTAAGTCCGAGACCGATACCGAAATACTGAGCCACCTTATTCAGCGGGCCACGGCAGAGGGTCTGTGTCTGGCGGATGCCGTGCGCAGCGCGGTAAAAAGGATTAAGGGCACGTTCGCTCTCCTCGCTCTCAGTGAAAAGGAGCCGGGCACTATAATCGGGGCGCGTCTTGAGTGCCCCATGATCGTTGGTGTCGGAGAGAACGAGACTATAATCTCTTCCGATATTCCGGCCATACTCGACGTAACGCGAAAAGCGATATTCCTTCACGACGGCGACATAGTATCCATAACCGGCGGCGAGGTCGAGATAACAGATTTCGAGGGACACGCGGTTGATAGAAAAGAGACAAATATAAACTGGAGCCCTGTAATGGCGGAGAAGGGCGGGTACCGCCACTTTATGCTCAAAGAGATATTCGAGCAGCCGCGCGCCGTTACCGATACCTTTAGAGGGCAGGTGCTCGAAGAGAAGGGAGAGGTCTTTTTCGACGGTTTCGATATAGATCTGTCGTCTGTTAAGAGAATATATATAATAGCCTGCGGCACGTCGTGGCACGCTGCCCTTACGGGCAAGTATATCTTCGAGGACTTCTGCTCTATTCCGACCGAGGTAGACCTTGCCAGCGAATTCAGGTACCGTAACCCGCTGGTCGGTGAGTCTACGCTTGTTATAGCTATTTCCCAGTCCGGCGAAACAGCCGATACGCTTGCCGCTGTAAAAGAGGCGAAGCGCAAGGGCGCGACCGTCATCTCTATCTGCAATGTTATGGAGTCGAGCCTTACACGCGAGACCGACTGGACTTTTATGACCCATGCCGGCCCCGAAATTGGCGTAGCATCCACCAAGGCCTTTACCACGCAGCTTACAGCGCTCTACCTTCTTGCGCTCTACTTCGGGCAGACGTTGGGCACGCTTGATGCGGGACGGATAAAGGAGCTTATTCAAGAGCTTATAAAGATACCGAAAAAGATAGAGACTATACTCGATAGCGCGGATTACATAGAGGCGCTCGCGCGCAGGTACTTCCATTACCGGGACTTTATCTATATAGGCAGGGGTATAAACTTTCCTATAGCGCTCGAAGGGGCGTTGAAGCTAAAGGAGATTTCGTACATCCATGCAGAGGGTTACGCCGCCGGAGAGATGAAACACGGCCCTATTGCGCTTATAGACGAGGAGATGCCCGTAGTGGCTATTGCGCCACGCGACGCGACATACCCGAAGATGCTCGGCAATATGGAGGAGGTGCACGCAAGGCTCGGCTCCATAATAGCGGTTGTTTCAGAGGGCGATACCGAGGCCTCGACAAGGGCCGACGATCTTATAACCATTCCGGTTACGTCGGTCTACCTTACGCCTATACTCGTAACCGTTCCGCTTCAGGTTCTCGCCTACCATATAGCCGTGCAGAAGGGCACCGATGTTGCCCAGCCCCGCAACCTCGCCAAGTCGGTTACCGTAGAGTAGCTTCTTTTTTTCCTTTCTATTTATATCCAATACCTGTTACTTTTCAGGGTGTATTCGACTCTTTTACGGAATCGTCAAAAAGCGTCGTATACGGCGCTCAATTTTCGTTTCGGGTATGCCATGCTACCGGCGGCTTGTGGCAGGCGGTGGAGTTATATCGCCGGATCTATTTTAATGGTTACCTGCTGTTTTACGGTGACCGGTTTTACAGGTAAGGCAGGGTCGGGCGCGCGGTACGCACTTGCTGACCGTGCCTCTTAAGAGATTAAAAAAGAACGGTTTTCTAATATGGAAGTTGCTTTTTCTCCCTATTTGCTGCTTGTGCCTGTTGCGTACCTGATCGGTTCCGTGCCTTTCGGGCTTGTGGTCTCAAGGATTATGGGCGGGGTAGACCCGCGAAGCGTCGGTTCGGGTAATATAGGCGCTACAAACGTGCGCCGCTCCGCCGGTAAAAGCGCCGGGTTAATCACCCTTGCGCTCGACCTTTTTAAAGGTTTTGCCCCTGTTTACGTGGCCTGGTACTTAGGCGCGGGCTCTTTCGTTATCAGTTTGGTAGGTTTCGGCGCGGTTATAGGCCATGTTTTTCCGGTATTTACCCGATTCAGGGGGGGAAAGGGCGTGGCCACGGCCTGCGGAGTCTTTGCGGCTATTTCGCCTGCCGCTACAGGGCTTGTGGTGCTCTCTTTCGTGCTGGTCGTGCTCTTTAAAAGGTACGTCTCGCTCGGCTCTATAATAGGCACCGCTTTAATGCCGGTATTTCTCTCTTTACTACCCGGTACAAAGCAGTACACGCTATTAGGTGTAGCTGTTGCGGCGGTGGTTATTTTCCGCCATCGCGGCAATATTAAGCGGCTCGCGGCCGGAGTTGAGAATAAGATTTGAGTTGTCTTGACCTTAGCCCGCAATTACTGTTAAAGTTAAGTATCGAATGACGAAAACGCACAGAGTGTGTTAATCTCTCTAACCAAGTTGCGTATACTTTTTAGAATTAAGACCCATTTGAAGACATTTGCACACTGAGCAGAACGGAGGCGCCATTGAAGTGCGTTATTATGGCCGGAGGTTTCGGCACCAGGTTACGACCTCTTACCAACAGCATGCCAAAGCCCATGGTACCGATGGTGAATCGGCCTATCATGGAGCACATAGTAGACCTTCTTAAAGAGAACTCCATTACCGACCTTACCGCCCTGCTTTACTTTCAGCCGGAGACCATAACAGGTTACTTTGGCGACGGTAAAAAGTTCGGGGCCAACTTCGATTATGTTACGGCCACGAGCGACCTCGGTACCGCCGGCGCGGTAGCGGCGGCGATGAGGGGGGTTGAAGGCGACCATACTACGCTTGTAATCTCCGGCGACGTGCTGACCGACATCAATATTTCCGAAGCCATCGAGTTTCATAAAAAGAAGAAGGCGATAGCCACTATAGTCTTAACGCGAGTAGACAACCCGCTCGCTTTCGGCATAGTCATTACCGACGACAACGGCAGGATAACCCGCTTTCTTGAAAAACCGGGCTGGGGCGAGGTCTTCAGCGATACCATCAATACGGGTATCTACATACTCGACCCGGAGGTGCTCGACTACCTGCCGGAGGGTGAAGAGTTCGACTTCAGCAAAGACCTTTTTCCTATACTCTTAAAAGAGGATAAACCTATTTTCGGTTGTGTCGCTGAGGGGTACTGGAAAGATGTAGGTAGTCTCGACGAGTACCGGCAGGCCAATATGGACATATTGGAGGGGCGGGTTCATGTTAATATTCCGGGAGAACCCGTTGCCGGTAAAGATGTCTGGACAGGCTCCGATACCAGGGTGGATTTTACCTCTTCGCTTGAAGGAAGGGTTGTTATCGGGGATAACTGCAAGATAGAGGCGGATACCAGAATAGTCAACACCTCAATCGGGTCGAACGTTACGATAGAAGAGGGAGCCGTTATAATAGACTCCGTACTTTGGGACGGAATTAAGATCGGGCGGGGGGCGAGCCTTCACGAGAACGTGATAGGGCATAAGACCGAAATAGGCAGCGGCGCGCACCTTGCTGAAAACGTGGTTGTAAGCGACGACTGCGTAATCGGGCGCAACGCTACGGTAAAACCGAACGTAAAGGTATGGCCGCATAAGATAGTGGATGACGGGGCGGTGTTAGCCTCTTCGCTGGTGTGGGGACAGAAGTGGAGCAAGAATATCTTTTCGACTTACGGCGTAACCGGGCTCGCGAATATCGAGCTTAGTCCCGACTTTGCCGCAAAGCTCGGCGCCGCGTACGGCGCTACGCTCGAAAAGGGTTCGTTCGTCTCTACCTCGCGCGACGCTCACAAGACCTCGCGAATGATTAACAGAGCCGTTATGACGGGGATACTCTCTACAGGCGTAAACGTGCACGACTACGGGGTAACGCCGATGCCGGTCTGCCGGTTGCTCGCCCGCGGCGGCCCGGAGGCGGGCGGAATACATACGCGCCGTTCGCCGTTCGACCCTCTATTGCTCGACCTTAAATTTTTCGATACGGTCGGGCTCGATCTTCATCCCGGCTACGAGAAGAATATAGAGCGCCTCTTCGCGCGCGAGGATTACCGCAGAGTTCCTATTGAAGAGACCGGGGAGATGGTCTTTCCTATTCACGGTTTCGAGTACTACGAAAACGCTTTTATGTCCGCTGTGGATGCCGTGGTTATACGCAAGGCACAGTTTAAGATAGTGCTCGATTACTCATACGGAAGTTCTTCAAGAATATTTCCTTCAATCCTTGGCCGCCTCGGATGCGAGGTTATCGCGCTTAACGCCAACCTCGACGGCACAAAGGTAACGCGTACCGCCGAAGAGTTCGATAAAGCAATAGCCCAGCTCTCTAATATTGTCCGCTCCGTCGGGGCTGACGCCGGTATACTGCTCGATGCCGGAGGAGAAAAAATCTTTCTGGTAGACGATGCCGGAGAGATAATAGACGGTGACACGGCGCTAAATATTGTTACGCTGCTTATGCTTAAGTGCTCTAAGGCAGCCGGCGTTAAAGGCTCTATCGCCGTGCCCGTAACGTCGTCGGGCGCTATAGACAGGTTGTCCAAGATTTACGGTTTTACCGTTATGAGAACCAAGACGAGCGCGCGCGGACTTATGGAGGCGGCGAGCGAACCCGACATAATTTTTGTCGGTGAATCGAGCGGCGGTTTTATCTTCCCGCAGTTTCAGCCGAATTTCGACGGCATGTTCGCAATCGCCAAGATACTTGAGATGCTCGCTATTCAAAACGTCCGGCTTCACAGGCTCATTCGTGAACTGCCTCCGTCTATAATACTTAAAGACAGGGTAGCGTGCGCCTTCGAGAACAAGGGGCGCGTAATGCGCCGCCTCGCCGAAGACTCGGCAGGCAAAAACACCATACTGCTTGACGGAATACGGATAAACTTTAAAGAAGATTGGGTCGCGGCGTATCCGAGCCAGGACAGGCCGTACTTTTTGATAGTAGCGGAGGCGGCTACAGAGAACGTGGCGAAAGAGCTTATTTTAAGGTACTCCGACAAGATCAGGGAGTACCAGAAGGCGTAGCCGCTTTTACGCCACGTCAATTCCCTGTACGGTTCTTCTTTTAAGTCTTTAATCCGTTACCGGTTCAGGGTCTTTTAATTACTTATATCCACGCACTTAATATTTTACGCACGGGGCGTTAGCCGCGTGCTTCTTTTTTAGGGGGTCTTTTTATGATAAACAGACTTGGCGGCGGCGAGGGTACGGCGCTGTTGTCGTTAACGGTAGGCCCGCTCGACGTTGCCTGTTACGTCTACTGGGATGTTGCGACGCGCGAGGGTTTTGTTATAGACCCCGGCGGGGACGTTGACAGAATACTCTCCGCGCTGAAAGAAAAGTCGATAGACGCAAAGTTCATACTCAACACCCACGGCCATTTCGACCACGTTGGCGGCAACGGTTTTTTAAAAGAGGCTGTCGGCGCCAGAAGTTGTATTAACAAGGCCGATGCAGAGCTTTATTCGAGGGCGCCGGAGTGCGCCGCCTTTTACGGCGCCACGGTTCCTCCTCTGCCGCCGCCGGATATCTACCTGAAAGAGGGCGCTCGGCTGACGCTCGGCTCCATTACGCTCGAAGTCCTTTATACTCCGGGGCATACTCCCGGCGGGGTCTGCTTTTACTCTGAAAAGGACAAGCTGCTCTTTACCGGAGACACGCTCTTTGCCGGTTCGGTAGGCAGAACCGATCTGCCGGGCGGCTCTTTCGATACGTTAATCGAATCGATAAAGAG
>JAJRYL010000226.1 GCA_024275855.1 Deltaproteobacteria bacterium | reverse complement strand
GGAGTGGAAGCTCAAGGAGAACGGCTTCGAGGCTTCCATGCTTACCGGAGACGTAAGCCAGTCCAAGCGCGAACGCATTATGAACTCCATGAAGGCCGGCAAGGTAAACATACTTATAGCAACCGACGTTGCCGCGCGCGGGGTTCATATAGACGACGTTACGCATGTAATCAATTACGACCTGCCGGACGACCCGGCTAACTACGTGCACCGTATCGGCAGAACAGCGCGCGCCGGAAAGACAGGCAAGGCGTACAGCCTGGGCTGTGAAGATTCCGTCTTCAACCTTCCGGCTATAGAAGAGTACATTGAGCGCACAATAGAAAAAGAGTGGATGGACGAGGATGAAATAGTAAAAGACAAGGCAGGCCGGTACAGAAGACCGCGCCCGCGCACTACGGGACCGGGCCAGGCAGGTAACCGGGCACGGGGTTCTAAAACCTCTAAAGGCCCGTACGGCAGATCAACCTCGGGCCAAAAGAGCTACACCAGCGGCGCAAAAAAGACAGTCTCAAAGTCCCATAGCCCTTCGTCACAGGGTAAAGAAAAGACGTTGGAACAGCCCGGCTCGAAATCCGCATCTTCAACACCCTCTTCGGCATCCAAAGAGAGGCCGAAAAGGCCGTCGAGACCCCGCAGCCGCAAACCCGCCGACCCTGTAAATAAAGAGGACGGCGCTGAAACGTCCTCTAAAAGCTCGACCTCCGGGCGGCAACGCACGAGGAGGCCGCGCGGTTCGGGCAACGCAAACCGCGAAACCGCAAATGGGCGCAGGCAGGCCGGAGAAAGAACAGAGCGCGTTGCGGATAGCAAAACAAAACGGACTGATAGCAGCAGAGAGAGAACCGCAGGCGGGAAACAGACCTCAAGAAGCACCAACCGCGGACGCAACACAACGCGCGGCAACAGCACAGAGATTAAAAAAGAGAGCGGCGCCAGCGATGCGCGCCTCTCTTTTTACTCAGAGGCACGCTCGCTTGAACCAAGTTCAAGAAAAAAACAGGGCGGCTCAAAAAATGTGGCGGCCGCACCTGAAAGCAGAGTCGCAGAGGTTAAAACAGAAGGACTTATAAAACGTGTACTGAAGTCTTTCTGGAAAAAATAGCCTATAAATCAAAGACTTAACTCATTAAAGCTTCAGCCCTTTAAAACCCGCAAAACCACATAGCCACAACCGTATTCGTACTACAAACAGTGCCTATTGCGCAGGCTATTGTATAAGTACCCTATTTATGTTACAATAGTTATAGTTTTTCCGCTATATCTTAAAGAACAGACCTACCTTTTTTGCTTTGCACCCCGCGTTTTAACGGTTAAGAGAATAATGGGGACTGAATGCTTCTAAGTTCTTTAAACATAAAAAGGGCTAACCTTAGGTGGTTAACGCCGCTTCTTCTGCTCTGTTTCCTGTTGCCTGTCAACCCGGCAACGGTAGAGGCGGGGCTCTACCCCATAATAGACCACCCGCTCTACGGTGTCCGCCTCGGCGAACGCCACCCCATCCTCTCTCACGACATAAGAAAAGTGGGCAAACAGATCACCCGTGGTCTGAACATTAAAAACCGTATGCACCGCTACGGCAAGGTGTGGTCCATTAAAGGCACACTCGACGATAATCGGGACATAGAACAGACCCGCTTCTATATGCTCGGCGGACAGGTGTACGAGATAGAGGTAATCTTTAAGAGCCGTTCAGACAGAAAATTCAACAAGATAAAAGAGGGTTTGATAGACACTTATAGCGATTACGAAATCGACGCAACGGGCGGGGCGCTCTTTTCAACGTTTATAGACGGTCAGGATGTTACTATCCGGCTGAACAGAACAGGCAACAGCGATTCCGGAGACTTTAATATCACACTACAGTACTTCTATAAAAGGTTCGCTCGCGACGTACGCAGAATG
>JAJRYL010000225.1 GCA_024275855.1 Deltaproteobacteria bacterium | reverse complement strand
TCTATTTTGCTGTTTCGGTTTCGGCCTCTTCAGTGGTGGAGAAGCCTTTTTTGTCTACAAACTCCCAGCCCTTCTTTCTGCTCAAGAGCGCGTTGAACAGCGCCTCCGTCCTCCACAGGCTTATAACCTGCCGGTAGCCGAAGTTCTCGACTACCCCGTAAAAGAGCAGCAGCAACAGGTTTTTAATCTTCGGATACCTCCGGTAGGTTATCTCTTCGAGCAGGATAGCGCCCGTTGAAAAGAAGATGCCAAGCAGTACCGAAAGGGTTAAAAAGAGCATGAAAAACTCAAGATCGATTACCCCGGCGAAGAAGGAGGCGGTAACGATTACGTATCCGAACACCTCTATTACCGGCCCCAACAGCTCTACAAGGAGCTGGTACGGCAGGGCGAAGAAGCCGATTCTGCCGTAGCGCGGACGTAGAAACATGTGCCTGTAGTTGAAGAGCGTTTGCGCAAGCCCCGTGTGCCACCTTCTGCGCTGCTTGGCCAGCATCTTTAAATCCGTCGGGGCCTCTGTCCAGCAGATGGGGTCGGGTATGAAGTTTATGGAGTACTTCTGCCCTGTGTCGAGCATCTGTTTATGTATTCTGAGCACAAGTTCCATATCTTCGGCTACTGTCGTGCGCGAGTATCCTCCGACCGCCTGTACCGTCTTTTTGTGGAACATCGAGAAGGTGCCTGAAATGATAACAAGAGAGTTTAGCGCGCTCATGCCGGCGCGCCCGAAGAGGAAGCTTCGAATGTACTCGACGATCTGGAGCCTTGAGAGCGAGTCGCCCGGCAGACCTACCTTTACGAGCTTGCCGTTTTCTACCGTAGAGCCGTTAACTACCCTGACGATTCCCCCCGTTGCTTTTATCAGCTCCGGGTTCTCTATTATAGGGCGCATGAGGCTTAAGATAGCGTCGGTCTCAAGCACGGTGTCGGCGTCTACGGAGCAGAAGTACGGGGTGTTCGATACGTTGATGCCGACGTTTAGCGAGTCCGGTTTTCCGGAATGAACGGTATCGACGACAATAAGGTTCGGCGTCTTCGGATTGGTATAAAAGCCGTTTACCTTCTCAGTACTTATTATGTCGCGGTAGACATGGTCTGTGCGCTGGAGCGAAAAGCCGTCTATGAGCCGTTTGAGTGTAGAGTCCGTAGAGCCGTCGTTAATAACCAGCACCTCGTAGTCGTGATAACTCTGGCGCATAAGCGACCTTACGCTGTCCACTATGCACGCCTCTTCGTTGTGGGCCGCCATTATTACGCTTACCGGCGGGGCCATCGACTTGTTTATAGACTCCTGATACGTACCGTAGTCGAGGCGCATCAGATGTTTCAGTATGGACCATACCGCAGCCGTAAAGAGTATAAGGTAGAGTATGTTGGCGACCACATAGTAACCGAGCACCATGTGATTGAACCACATAATAAGTATTTTAAGGTATTCAAGCATCTTTTCCCGGTCTCCGGTTAGTGGCTATATATCGGCTGATGTCCTGTACGGTTTTTAAGGGTTCGCAGTATCTCAATAGCAAGGCTCCGCTCCCTGTTGCCCATACCCTTGTTGGTCATGTTTGTGATAATCTCAGCCGGAACAGCGGCGCCGCTCGTAATAAGCAGATCCGCTATTTCCATGTAGACGGAAGGCGGTATTGTTCCGCCGTTAATCAGCGGTTTCGGATGGTTACTTTCACCTTTGCCGTTTGCGTTCAGCCGGTCCCTGTTTTTGACGATAAAGTCTACGAAAGAGTCTATTACACCGGAGCTTGCGAGCTCCTCTTTAACCTGCTCTCTGGTGTACTGGTCGTTGCTCCTCAGGTAGCGCTCTACAAGTACGAGATAGGCTGCGGAGCCTATGGTGGCGAGTGCCGTGGCCGCGGCTGTTCTTACCTGCCACTTGTTGTCTCCGAGGCGCGCCTTTAAAGTGTCTATGGCGATAGGGTCCTTGATAAGTCCGAGTGCCCTAACGACATGGAGCCGCACCACCCAGAACTGGTCGTTTGTTTTAGTGAGCAGCACAAGGGGCGGTACCGTCGAAATATCTTTTATATTTCCAAGCCCCCTGGCCGCCTTTGCCCTTACGTCCCGCTCGGGGTCTGTAAGCATATCTATTAGCGGCTGGATAACAGAGGCCGATCCGGTCTCGGCTAAAATGTCTACCGTTGCGGCACGAACGCGCCAGTGCTTGTTCTTAAGTTCCGGAAGCATGGCGTCGAGGGCGTTGTCGCCGCACGAGATAAGCGCCGACTTTATTATCCTTATAGAGCTTTCCTTGTCATGCAGGGCTACTTTTTTCAACTGCCTTACCAGCGGCGCGGCAGACTCTTTACCCTTCAGTTCTCCGAGCGAGTAGGCGGCCATGTTGCACACGTCATGTTTTGGCGAGTTGAGGGCCTCTATAATAGCCGTCCTCGAAGTAGCGCACTTGAGCCTTCCGAGTTTTTCAAGCGCCGCCGCCTGCTCCCACTCTTTGCCGTTTATGAGCGTACCGGTATAAAAGCCGGTATAACCGAGCTGGTCGAAGAAGAGGCGTATATAACCCTTGTTGGCTCCGGGGCTTTTTAAAGCCTTGAAAAGCTCTATTTCGACCGCTTTCCAGCCTATGGAGCCGGGCTCTCTTCTAAGAAATTCAATAGCCGTGAACTCCGTACCGTTGGCGAGCGAATCCGTCATTTCCACTATTTTTTCGCGTTCCTCATCGAGCCGGCTGTGAAATCTACCCATATAATACCTTCTGCCGAGAATAATACAGAAAGCTACGACATTAAGGCCGAAAATGGTCAGAATAACAATATGTGTAATCAGAATCATTAGTTGCTACTCAAGTGGAGGTTTCAATACCCTGTTCGGCACCGTACTTTACCTTATCGGGTGAAATAAGGAAAACTGGAGTGTAGATACTATTCAACCATTGAACTTACATGGTTTTTATCGTTCGGCATGCTATTAATTCCCTTCGGACTTCCGTTTTTATACGCTCTCTGCCCCTGTTTACGTCCGGCTATAACATCTGCAAGGTATGCCTGTTCTTGCCCCGTTATTTACGCCATACCTTTAAAGTTTGAAAATCCTTGACAACACTATACAAAACAAGTATCTTAATTCATCATTAAGACAGGTGTGCTTATTATTGGAAACCCTTTGATAATTAAGAGTTTCCGATAACCCGTAGAACTTTTTCAGTTTTAACGCACAGTTCTGTTAAGAGCAGAGTAGTGTAAAATTGTTATCTCTTTACCCAGGTGTCTTACTATTGCATCTGCGCCACTATGCGCGGTATTCGGAGAGAGCTTAATGAGCTTCGTCCTGACATTTATACTTATGTTTATCTTCTGGGTGCTTCTTTCCGGGTACTTCAGCCTGATCCTTATTGTCTCGGCTCTGGTATTCTCTCTCTTTGTAGCGTACCTTTCGCACGACCTGCTTCTTGGCGGCGTCGGTCTCTCATCCCTTTTAAGAAAGAGTTTTCGTTTTCTCATTTACCTGCCGTGGCTCTTCTGGCAGATAGTGATAGCGAATTTCGACGTGGTTTACAGGACACTGCATCCGGCTATGCTGATAGACCCCGAGATGATCGAGTTCGACCCGGCGCTGAAGACCGACGTCGGCATTACCGTTTTAGCCAACTCCATTACACTGACACCGGGTACGGTGACGGTAGTGGCCGGGCAAAAGAGCGGTTTTAAGGTTCACTCTCTTACAAAGGGAGCGGATATGAACGCTATGGTAGAGAAGGTCAAATGGATAGAGGGGAAGTAATATGATGTTTGGCATTGCCGCTCTCGCCATAGTTGTCGCGGCTGCTATGGTGCTCTACAGGGGCATAAAGGGCCCGCGTGTCTACGACCGCCTGCTCGCCATAAACTCTATGGGCACCAAGACGGTAATTCTGATCGCCCTTATCGGTTACATATACGAACGTCCCCAATTTCTTGACGTAGCCCTGGTATATGCCCTTATAAATTTCGTAGGTACTATCGCGTTTCTGAAATACCGCGAAACAGGGAGGCTCGATTAGATGCTTATATACGGATACGGAGAGTATTGGGGCGGCTGGACGCAAATTTTATATATCGCGAAACCCGGAGGCCCGGTTATATGCCTATAGGAACGATAATCTGCGGTGTGCTCCTCTTTATAGGCTGCTTCTTTATACTCGTCGCCTCTATAGGCGTTTTGAGATTTCCGGATTTCTTTACCAGAATTCACCCCGCCGGCAAGACCGATACGCTCGGTCAGGCCTGTATCCTCATAGGGTTGATCTTCTACGAAGGCTTCGATTATGTAAGCCTGAAACTTTTGATAATAGTTGTCTTCATGCTTATCGTTAACCCTACCGCTACGTACGCGCTTGCTAACGCGGCGTTTGCAAGCGGCGTTAAGCCGTGGAAAAAGGGCGACCCGAGGCAGTAGCGCGGCGGTATATGCGGCGTATAAGGTTGACGCCGCTCTTTTTATATCTGTCGTAATCGAGATGAACGGACAAAATGCTTTATGTCTGAAATAATAGGATTGATATACCTCTTTATGCTCGTGGTCTGCGCGGTAGCGGCCGTAAGGATGAAGGACCTGCTGAGCGCGACCGTAGTGCTCAGCGCGTATAGCTTGATTATGGCTATTATATGGATGCACCTGAACGCCGTTGATGTCGCCTTTACCGAGGCCTCGGTAGGCGCCGGAATAACCACTGTTTTAATTATCGCCGCTCTCTCAAGAACCAAAAGGGGGGAGGACGTGCCGAATTTAGAGGAGAGGTACAAGACGCGAAAGGTTCGAAGGTTTAAAAAGTTTTTGCTCCTTACGGTAACGCTTTGCACCTTCGGCGTGCTGGTTTACGGCACTATGGATCTGCCGAACTACGGCGACCCCAATGCCCCGGCGCGGCTCCACGTAGCCGACCGGTACATCGAGAAGTCTGTTGAT
>JAJRYL010000224.1 GCA_024275855.1 Deltaproteobacteria bacterium | reverse complement strand
ATGGTAAACGTGATCTTGCGTTTACCTAAAAAATCAACATGTTTGTTGCCCCAGAGATCCATCTTAATAACTCCTGTGCTATATGCTCAACGACTTGAGCCTTAACTTGTCGCTCTGAATGTCGAAGGCTACCTTTGTGCCGACAAGCGACGTAAAGAGGTTTATCAAAATACCGAGACTAAGCGTTACGGCAAAACCTTTTATCGGCCCGGAACCGAACTGGAAGAGCACAAAGGCCGTTATAAGCGTAGTTACGTGAGAGTCAACAATAGTCCACCACGCGTGCTCGTAACCGGCGTTAACCGCCGAGCGCGGCGTGCGCCCTCCCCTAAGCTCCTCTTTTATGCGCTCGAAGATCAGCACGTTAGAGTCCACACCCATGCCGACCGTTAAGATTATACCGGCGATTCCGGGCAGCGTCAGCGTAGCGCTAAGCCATGCCATAGCCCCGAGCAGCATGATAACATTGAGCAGTATAGCAAAGTTGGCTATTACGCCCGACACTTTATAGTAGACGACCATAAAGATCAGCACGAGTATGAAACCGAGCGCCGCCGCCCTTAGGCCCGCCTCTATAGAGTCGCGTCCGAGCGTAGGCCCTACGGTTACGTTCTGTATAATCTCAACGGGGGCCGGAAGGGCTCCGGCGCGAAGCACAATAGCGAGGTCGCGCGCGGAGTCGTACGTAAAGTTGCCGCTTACCTGCGCCTTGCCGCCTGAGATCGGTTCGTTTATATTCGGCGCGGAGTGAACATTGCCGTCGAGCACTATGGCGAGACGCTTGCCCACGTACTTGGTCGTAATGCGCTCAAAGGTGTGCGCGCCGTCCGAGTCGAAGGTTAAAGAGACATACGGCTCGTTGAACTGCGAGTTTATGGAGACACGGGCGTCGGAGAGCGAGTCCCCCGTCATCATAACCTCTTTAAAGACTAAAAACGGCTTTTTAACCGTCTCGCCGGTTACAGGGTCAACCTTCTTCTGGTACAGCACCTCTGAACCGAAGGGCGCGCCCTGCATAAGCGCGGTCTTGGCGTCCATCGAGTCGTCGACTATTCTGAACTCAAGCACGGCTGTTTTGCCGATAAGCTCCATCGCGCGCTCAGGGTCTTTCAACCCCGGCAGCTGTATGGCTACCTCGCTATCGCCCTGTTTCTGAATAAGCGGCTCGGCGACACCGAACTTGTCTATTCTGTTTCTTATGGTCTCAAGCGCCTGAGAGAGCGCCCACGACTTTATCCGCTCCTGTTCGTCTTCGGGAAGCGAATAGGTGAGGGTGCCGTCCGAAGCGGTAGAGCCGACGAGTTCGGGAAACTCGTCTTCCACGACCTTCTTTACCGCCCCGGCGTTGCGCTCGCTAAAGACGCCGACATTGATGCCGAGCGAGCCATCCATACCGACCGAGCGGTAAGGAACCTTCTTTTCGCGAAGCGAGTCCTCTATGGAAGCCTTTATCCTCTGGACCCGGTTCTCAACGGCCTTCTCCCTGTCCACGTTCAAAACAAGGTGCATGCCGCCCTGAAGGTCGAGCCCGAGAATCATCTTCGGAATAGCGTTGTCCCATACAGAGGGAAGCAGGTAGGAGAAAGGCGTCGAAGGCAGAAACAGGCCCAGCGCCACTATCGTAAAGGCTGCGAGCATAAGTAAACGAAGCGGTATACTTTTCATAAAATAATTTTCTCTTCTTAAATAGCCAAACAGTCACGGGGCTGCCGCGAAACGGAAACAGAGCCGCTTTTACCTGAAACAACGGCCACCCCTTAAGAGACGGACGGCAGTAGCCTGAAGGCGTTAACCTTCGTTGTGCGTTTTGCGCGAGCTTATCGCGCCCTTAGAGACCTTTACCCGCACCTTGTCCGATATCTCGGCGGTAACGGTCTCTTCCTGCACCGCAGTAACACGGCCATGAATTCCGCCGCTCGTAATAATATTGTCGTTTACGGCAACCTTTGTAAGCATCTCTTTATGCTCCTTGCTCCTCTTCTGCTGCGGACGGATAAGAAGAAAGTAGAAGATGACGAATAGAAAGACCAATGGAGCGAAACTCATTATGCCGCTCGGCCCCGTCGGGCCACCGCCCTCGGCGAAAGCCACTGCTACCGGAAAAAATAACACCTCTGAATACCTCCTGATACTCTGTTTTTACTTCACTGCGATTAATATCTAAAATACCTGAAACGCACAAGACCCGCAAACGTCACGGGTGCGCCCCGTACGACAAAGAAACACCCGGTTATTCTACCTTCAACGAAGGACTCCCGGACAAAAAGTCAAGAGCTCCGGGGAGTTTTTATTTCACCCCCCTTTTAATGCCGTCTAAAAAACCGGCCCTGAAATCAGCGAACCGCCCGGCCCTGACCGCACGACGCATACCCGCCATAAGCCCTGTGTAGTAATGGAGGTTATGTATAGTATTGAGCCTCGAAGAGAGCATCTCTCCGGCTATAAAGAGGTGCCTTAAGTAGGCGCGCGAATAGTTGGCGCATGTGTAACAACCGCACTCGGAATCTATCGGTCCTTTATCACGCTCAAACAAAGCATTCTTTATACCCAATTTCCCACGACTTGTAAAGAGAGTTCCGTTGCGGGCGTTTCGGGTAGGCATAACGCAGTCGAACATATCGACCCCTGCCTCGACCGAGGCGACAAGGTCTTCGGGCGTTCCGACCCCCATTAAGTACCGGGGCGAGGCCGTTGGCAGCGCCTGTGCCGTTAAGGCCGTCATCTCGCGCATCTGAACTTTATCCTCCCCTACGCTCAACCCCCCTATGGCGTAACCGTCGAAACCTATCTCTACTATCGCTTTGGCGGACTCGCGGCGCAAGTCAGGGTACATGGAACCCTGCACAATGCCAAAGAGCGCCTGGTACCTGCCCCGCACAGCGCTATTGTGCGCCTCTTTGCATCTGCGCGCCCAGCGGTGCGTCCTCTCCATAGAGTCTTTGGCGTAGGCGTAGTCGGCAGGGTAGGGCGTGCACTCGTCGAGCGTCATGATAATATCGGCCCCTAACGACTCTTGTATCTCCATAGCGCTCTCAGGGGTTAAAAGAAGCGGCGTACCGTCGAGATGAGAGCTGAAGCGTACGCCGGACTCGTATATCTTGCGGAGCTTGCCGAGCGAAAAGACCTGGTAACCGCCGCTGTCGGTTAAAATCGGCCCGTTCCAGTTCATAAAAGAGTGGAGGCCGCCAAGCTCTTCCACCACCTTGTGGCCGGGACGGAGATAGAGGTGGTAGGT
>JAJRYL010000223.1 GCA_024275855.1 Deltaproteobacteria bacterium | reverse complement strand
GTGCCCCGGGCGGCTGAAGATAAGATAACCGCCGTGAACGTACTCGTTATAAAGATTGCCGTCAAGACCTGAGCGGGCCAAAAAATTAACATTACCCTCAGGGTAGACCCCGGCCTTTAGCCCGAGCCCGAAGTTGGAACGAGCCTCGGCCCCGAAAAAACGGATAGAGATCAGCAGAACAAAAACAAGAGCGCACAGTAACGCCGCAACTTTAAAACGCCTTTCGGCTCCGGTGTTATAAGCGCTACCCATAGCCTCGCCCCTCGCGTCGAAGTAAGCCGTCAGGTTTGCCCCCGCAATAGGTACGGCGAAAAAAGCGAACTGTGAAACCCAGCGAACATGCGAGGCCGCCATATAAAAGGCGCCGAGTATAAGAATAATATCGCGGGTTTTAAGTCTGCGCCGGTTAAGGAAAAGTCCGAAAAGAACGGCGAGGAGCGAAATCCTGAAGGCGGAAAAAGTAACCGGAGTCGGCGCAAAGCGCAGCAACAGTTCGGTTAGCGGTATGCGGCTCCACTCGCCGATATGGCGCAGCGCGTCTACGTTAACACCACCCTGATGGACAAAAGGAAAGAGCGCGAGTTTAACCCCGTAAGGGTTGAGCACGCTTACCAGTGGTATAATAATAGAGACGGCCACAAGCCGTTTTAACGCTGATACCCGCTCTTTACCGGGTGTAAAGTCTCCACGAAGCAGCAGGTCTATAACCCCGCCCCCGGCGTAAGCGCCGACAATAAATATACCGAGTATAGAACTCGAATGGATATTTACCCACAATACCTGTAACGGCACCAGCGCGTAAAGCGCCCACGGGTACGCGCCTCTTCCGGCGCTCCTTTTTTCGTGAATGCTTAGAAGCAGCAGGTAGAGGGAGATAAAGAAATAAGAGAACAGGTGCGGCCTTATAAAAAGCCGGGTATACGAAGAGACAAAAAGAGTAAGCAGCAGAGCCGCCACAAGCCACGAGCGCCTTGAGGTTGTTAGAAAAAGGTTTATGCCCGCCACAAAAAAGGTAGCCGCCGTAACGAGCAACTGGAGGATAAAGAGGCCTGTCCACGCGCCGCCGTACTTAAAAAAAAGAAAGGCAATTACCTGAAAACCCCATGTAAAGTCAACCCACGCCCTGCCTGCGAAGGTGTACGAAAAAGGGTCGGTAACGGGCACGCTGAAGTTGTCGAGTATCCACTGGCCGCTTCGAAGCGCCCAGAAAATATCGGTGTCGCGGTGTTGAAGCTGATACGCGCTGAAAAAGATAAGCACGGCAATAAAGGCGTAAACGCAAACCGCTAAGAGCCGCTCTATCGGTTCTGTTCTTTTAGAGATCATACTTGTCGAGTTTATACCTCATGGAGCGGAGTTTGAGCCCGAGCAGCTCCGCCGCCTTTTTCTTGTCGCCGCCCGACCTGCCGAGCGCCTCCTTTATAATACGCTTTTCATACTCTTCAAGCGTCGCCTCAAGGTCGCACCCCTCAGCCGCTACATCCGTGCCATACTTAGGCCCGGCATCTATACCGCCCTCTAAAGCGGAGACAGCCCTGTTCATGTGCGGCGGAAGGCTGTTAACGGAAATCCTGTCTCCGGCCTCAAGCGTCACGGCCCGCTCTACAATATTTTCAAGCTCCCGGACATTCCCCTTGTAACTGTAGTTCTCTATAACCTGCAACGCGTCGGAGGTAAAACCCTTGATACTCTTACCGTACTCGGTGGCGTACTTTTCTATAAAAAAGCCGGCGAGGTTCGGCAGGTCTTCTTTTCGCTCCCTCAAAGGCGGCATCTCTATTCTGATTACGTTGAGCCTGTAGAAAAGATCCTCTCTGAACATCCCTTCGGCCACCGCCTCTTCAACCCTTTTATTCGACGCGGCTATAATCCTTATATCGACACAGATATCGGCTGTGCCGCCAACGCGCCTGAAGTTCCTCTCCTGAATAAAACGCAGAAACTTTACCTGCAAAAGCAATGAGAGTTCGGTAATCTCATCGAGAAAAAGCGTACCCCCGTTGGCCTCTTCCACAAGCCCCGTCTTGTTCGATATAGCCCCGGTAAAAGCGCCCTTCTGGTGGCCGAAGAGCTCGCTCTCTATAAGATGCTCAGGGATAGCGCCGCAATTTATGGCGACAAAAGGGTGGTCGTTTCTTTTAGACTCGAAGTGAATGGCGCGCGCGACAAGCTCTTTACCCGTACCGCTCTCGCCCGTTATAAAGACGGTGGACCTTGTGTCGGCCACGCTCATTATAAGCGAGTAGACCTCGGTCATCTTCTCACCGGTTCCGACAAGGTTGGCGAAACCGTAACGGGACTTAAAGTCCTTTTTAAGTATCCGGTTCTCTTTGCTCAGATGCCCGTACTTAAGGGCCTTCCTGATATTGAGCTTTATCTCTTCCACATTGAAAGGTTTGTTGAAGTAGTCGAACGCCCCGGACTTCATAGCCTCAAGCGCCGTATCGACCGAAGCGTATGCAGTGACCATGATAACGGGCGCGTCAGAGTTGAATTTTCTTATGGATTTCAAAAGCTCTACACCGTCCATCTCCGGCATGCGCAGGTCCGTTATCACAAGGTCGAAGCTGTTCTCTTTAAGATACTCAAGAGCCGATAGGCCGGTCGAAAAGGTCTTAACGCCGTACCCCTCTTTCGTGAGCATGATGTCGAGAAGTTCCCTCATGTCCTTTTCGTCGTCAACAACAACAATATTATGTGGCTTCATAAGAGTGCGGCCTTTCTATAAAAAAATAACCTATTGTAAAAGTACAACCACCGGGCCGGCTCCGTAACCTTGTTACGGAACCTCTATAATCACCGGGAACAGACTTAAAAAGTATCTTCGGAAAGTTTTATGACTAAATCAGACCCGCCTCAATTAAGGGCGACAACGCCCTCGGCGGGCAAAAGCACCTTAAACTCGGTACCGGCCCCCTCAACGCTCTTAACCTCTACCCTGCCCCCGTGGCTCTCTACTATTCTATGAACTATAGCGAGCCCGAGCCCTGTGCCGAAATCTTTTGTAGAGAAAAACGGATCGAAAATCCTCGGCAGCTTGGCCGGGTCTATTCCCGGCCCGGTATCGGCCACGGTTATCTCAACCCTGCTCAACAACTCCGCACCGCCCCCTGCGGCAGCCGAGTCTACAGAATAAGTCGAGACCACCGAGCTTACGGTTATACTTCCGCTTCCGTTCAACGCCTGCGCCGCGTTTAAAAAAAGGTTCCAGAATACCTGCCCTATCTGCTTTGAGTTGGCCTCTATAAATAGCCGCCCCTCAAGCCGGTTTATTATATCAATACCCGACGACTCCGTGGAATTGGAGAATATATCTATCTTTTCGGTAACGAGTTCCGTTACGTTAAGTCTTTCCCGCACCTCTTTCGCCGGCCTGGCGAAGAGCAGAAAATCGGTTATAAGAGTGTTTAGCCTGTCGGTTTCGCGAACAACTATATCCATAAGCCTCGTATCGGTCTCATCGAGACTCAGCTCGGACTTCAGCACCTGTATAGAGCCTGATATCGACGCGAGCGGATTGCGTACCTCGTGCGCTATGCCTATTGAGAGTTCGCCGAGCGCCTTGAGTTTCTCAACCCTTCTAAGTTCCTCCTCCATACCCTTGAACTGGGTCAAGTCCTGAAAGGTTATTATCCGCGCGGCCTCTCCGGCCTCGCCCTCGGAGACGCTGAAGCCGAGATGAAGCTCGGTGCCGTCGTTTACGCTAAAGGCCTTTTCAAACCTGACCCCCTCTCTGTTAAACTCCGTCTCTTTGTCTATCAGATCGGGAAAGAGAGCGTCTATACTCTTGTAGTAGACGTCGCTAAGCGCGTAACCGGTAATATCCGTAGCCGCCTTATTGAACGAGGTTATGCGCCCGAGCGGGTCGAGTGTCATTATGCCGCTCGATATGTTCTCTACTATATTTCTGTTTAACTGCGTAAGCCGTTCGTAATCGGTCTCTTTCTCTTCGAGCCTCTGCTCGGCCACCTTCTTCTTTTCGGCGAGATAACCGATTAGGTACGCGACCGTAAAAAAAGCGAGTATATTTGTAGAGAGCGTTGTGAGTACGTCCTCCCACTGGGGTTTCATAAAACTCCAGAAGACCTTGTACCCGCGCGGCAAAACCCCGTAAAAGTCGAGGTCGAGCATGACGCCGTAAAAAATAGAGGCGGCCGCCGCGGCGTAAAGCCCCCCCCGCCTGCTGAGCAGTATTGTCGCGCCTATTATAACAAGCAGGTAGAGTATCTGTAAGTAGCTCGCGATACCGCCCGTTACGTAAACAATAGCGGTAACAAGCGCAATGTCTACCGTAACCTGTATATAGATAAAACGGACAAAGTTACTGACCCTGCCAAGAAGCCTGGCATAGATAATAGTAAAGAGGCTGATTATAACGACAATAGTGTAGAGCGGGTAGAAGTTAAGACGGGACAGTGAGTACTCGGTAACCTGAATCCATGTGGTGGCTCCGAGAAAGGTTAAAGCGAGCACAACCCTCAAGACCATGATCTTCAATAACCTGGCCTTGAGGGCTACCGGTGAATCGTCCTTTTTCATTATACGCCGCTCCTAATCAGCCGCCCGCAGCACCCGCGAGCTGGAATATAGGAAGGTAGAGAGCTATTACAAGCCCTCCGACAACGACACCGAGAAAGACCATCAACATCGGCTCTATAAGAGAGGTAAGGGAATCTACCGCGGCATCCACCTCGTCTTCGTAAAAATCGGCAATCTTGTTCAACATGGCGTCGAGCGCGCCGGTCTGCTCGCCAACGGCTATCATCTGCGTAACCATGCTCGGAAAGACCTTGGTCTCCATGAGCGG
>JAJRYL010000002.1 GCA_024275855.1 Deltaproteobacteria bacterium | reverse complement strand
GCGTCTGTCTTCACGCAGATGCACGGTTATCCCGTCGGCTCCGGCAAGCTCCGCCATTAAGGCCGCGGTAACAGGGTCCGGCTCTTTAGCCATACGCGCCTGCCTTACGGTAGCCACATGGTCCACGTTTACGGATAGAGTCGCCATCAGCCCACTTCCTTCTTCAGTAATTGCTCAAGCTCGCCTGCCATACCCTCAATCTCTATTTTGTCCTTACCCTCAATCGTTATGCGGGCCAATGACTCGGTACCGGAGTAACGAATAAAGGCCCTGCCCTCTTTGCCGAGTTTTACACTCACCCGCTTCAACGCCGCCGAAAGTACCGGCATCTCCTCAACCGGCCTCTTCTCTTTTACCACCACGTTTACAAGCACCTGTGGGTAAGGCGTAAGCACTTTGGCAAGCTCCGAAACGGGCCTGCCCGCCTCGACAATCATCTTTAGAGCCTGAAGGGCGGTTATTATACCGTCGCCGGTCGTAGTATGGTCGAAAGAGATTATGTGGCCGGACTGCTCGCCGCCGAGGTTGTAGCCGTTTTTTAACATCTCTTCAACAACGTACCTGTCCCCGACACCCGTTCTTACAACCTTGCCGCCGTGCGCCTCTATACACTCTTCAAGGGCAGAGTTGCTCATGATGGTAGAGACGAGGGTATTCTTCTTAAGTGTGCCCTCTTTCAGCATAGCTATCGCTATCATGGCCATTATATGGTCGCCGTCTACCTCGTTGCCCTTTTCGTCTATCATTATGCAGCGGTCTCCGTCTCCGTCTATTGCGAAACCGACATCTGCCTCAGAGTCCAGAACTGCCTTTTTCAGACCTTCGGTATGAAGAGGCCCGCAGTTCAGATTTATATTTTCACCGTTCGGCTCAACCCCTATCTTAACTACCCTCGCCCCGAGTTCCTCGAATACAGCCGGGGCGACCTTGTAAGCCGCTCCGTTGGCGCAATCGACAGCGATGGTCAGACCTTCAAGGGTAAGCTCGTCCGGAAAGGAGTGCTTGGCAAAGACGATATACCGGCCTATGGCGTCGTCGAGCCTGTAAGCCTTGCCTACCTCCCTCGCTGTCGGGCGATGGGTCGGGTCTTCATTGTCGAAGATAAAACTCTCTATCGCAAGCTCCATTTCGTCAGGCAGTTTAAAGCCGTCCCTCGAAAAGAACTTTATGCCGTTATCCTGATACGGATTATGCGAAGCGCTTATTACCACGCCGGCGTCCGCTCTCATGCTCGTGGTTATAAAGGCGATTCCGGGGGTAGGTAGCGGCCCTACCATTAAGGCGTCTACTCCCATCGAACAGATTCCGGCCATAAGCGCGCTCTCCAACATATAACCTGAAAGGCGGGTATCTTTACCGACAACAATCCTGTGCCTGTGCGACTGCTTCTTAAAGACATAGGCTATCGCGCGGCCCAACCGCAGCGCCATCTCAGCGGTCATCGGCTCTTTATTCGCTATGCCCCGTACTCCGTCGGTTCCGAAAATTCTCTTCTTAACAGACATGCCTACCTCGCTTTAAAATTATTTATTCCAAAATCCCGAACAGACGATATAGCTACGAGATTAAGAACCTGAATCAGTTTACCCGCAACAGAGATGTAAATAATAAGAGGCGGTTTACCCCACGCTACTTTTAAGACACAATAATCTCCTCAACAAAAAAGGCGAAGACTACGACTTTACCGCGTCGGCTATTTGAGCCGCTTCGCGCGCCGCGCGCACGTCGTGTACCCTTAAGATATGCGCCCCGTTCATAACCGCAGCCGTATTGGCCGCTATAGTGCCCGCAAGCCTCTCTTCAGGTGTAGCGCTTTTTTCTGACGCATCTGTCATTACGCGGCCTATAAAAGATTTACGCGACAACCCGACAAGAAGCGGTCTGCCAAGAGACTTGAACCGGCCAAGAGACTTTATAAGCTCAAGACAACCCTCGGCGGACTTGCCGAAACCGATTCCAGGGTCTATGGCTATGGAAGAGGCCCCTATGCCGTTTTCAACAGCGAACTTTATCCGAGCCTCTAAGAAACCGTAGACTTCATGCAACAGGTCTGTATACTCGACATCGGACTGCATATCTGCCGGGGTTCCGCGTTTATGCATTAAAATAATCGCCGTACCGTAATCGGCGCAGACCTTTACCATGCGGGGGTCGTTAGAAAGAGCGCTTATGTCGTTCAGTATCTCGGCCCCTGCGGCAAGTGCTGCCTCCGCCACTTTTGCTTTCATAGTGTCTATTGAGACGGTTATACCATCTTTGGCAAGCGCCTCGACTATATGCGTCGTGCGCCTAAGCTCCTCTTCCAACCCAACTGGCGTTGCTCCGGGCCGTGTTGACTCACCGCCGACATCTATCCAGTCGGCGCCCTCGTCCACCATCTGCCGCGCCCTCTCTACGGCACGCCCTTTATCGAGATAACGACCGCCGTCGTAAAAAGAGTCGGGGGTAACGTTGAGCACACCCATTATAAGAGTGCGGCGCCCAAGGGTCCAACTCTTGGACCGCCCCTTGAGTATAAGCCCGCCATGCGGCCCGTGCTTATGCCCTGCTTCGGTATGGTCGAAGATAAAATTCATTACTTTCGTATAATCAGGATAAGAGACCCGTGACGTCAGAATTAAAAAAATTTAAGGAGCCGCTTTAACTGTAAAAGGGCTCCTTAAAAGTATCTTTCCAAAAAAAATTAAACCCGGTCAATCGACTATATAACCGAGCCTGCCATTTACCCCGCGTCCTTTGCCGTCCTTCTCTTTCTCTTTAACAGGCTTTTTACCGGCTGCGGTCTCCTGCCCGTCGGAGGTATCGGCCTCCGTGCTCTTGGCCTCTTTAACATCCGCCTCTTCGGCAGAGCCAAAGATTATCGCGTCTATCTCGACGCTATCGAGCGACTCCTTCTCTAAAAGCGCCTCGGCAAGATCGTGAAGCTCGTCAAGGTGGGTTTCGAGCAACTTATAGGCACGGTCGTAGTTCTTCTTAACGATATCCTTCATCTCGGCATCTATTATCATAGATGTCTTTTCACTGAAGTCACGGCTCTGGCCGATGTCTCTGCCTAAGAAGATCTGCTCCTCCTTCTTGCCGAAAGCGAGAGGCCCGAGCCTTTCACTCATACCCCACTCGCAGATCATCTTGCGGGCAATCTCGGTAGCCCTCTCAATATCGTTGCCTGCACCCGTGGTCATATGTTTCAAAACAAGCTCTTCAGCCGCACGCCCGCCCATTAAAACGGCAACGTTATTCAGCAGGTAATCGGTATTATACGTGTGACGCTCGTCTATCGGAAGCTGTTGCGTTACGCCAAGCGCCATTCCTCTCGGTATAATAGAGACCTTATGTATAGGGTCGGTATCCGGGATAAGCCGCGCGACAAGCGTATGGCCCGCTTCATGATAAGCGGTATTCTTTTTCTCTTCATCGGTTATAACCATGCTTCGCCGCTCGGTGCCCATAAGCAGCTTGTCTTTCGCGGCGTCGAACTCTTCCATCTCTATCTTGTCCTTGCCCCTGCGCGCGGCTAAAAGCGCGGCCTCGTTTACAAGGTTAGCAAGGTCGGCACCGGTAAAACCGGGTGTGCCGCGAGCTATAAAATCAAGCTTTACGTCGTCGGCAAGCGGGCTCTTGGAGACATGAACCTTGAGTATCGCCTCTCTGCCCTTTACATCCGGCTTGGAGACCACCACGTTACGGTCGAACCTGCCGGGTCTTAAAAGCGCCGGGTCGAGCACATCGGGGCGGTTGGTAGCGGCTATTATTATAACCCCTTCGTTCGACTCAAAGCCGTCCATTTCAACAAGCAACTGATTGAGGGTCTGCTCTCTTTCATCGTGACCGCCGCCGAGACCTGCACCCCTGTGGCGTCCTACGGCGTCTATCTCATCTATAAAGATCAGGCACGGCGCGTTCTTCTTACCCTGCATAAAGAGGTCGCGTACACGGGAGGCGCCGACTCCGACAAACATCTCGACAAAATCAGAGCCCGATATCGTAAAGAACGGAACACCGGCCTCGCCGGCTATCGCCTTTGCCAGAAGAGTTTTACCCGTACCCGGCGCGCCGACCAGCAACACGCCCTTGGGAATTTTGCCGCCAAGCTTCGTAAACTTTTTGGGGTCGCGCAGGAATTCGACAATTTCTTCAAGCTCGTCCTTGGCCTCTTCTATTCCGGCCACGTCTGCAAAGGTTACCTTGTGCTGCTCTTCGGTCAGCAGCTTGGCCTTGCTCTTGCCGAAACTCATGGCCTTGCCGCCCCCGCCCTGCATCTGGCGCATGAAGAAGATCCAGACACCTATCAGCAGTATCATCGGAAACCACGACACAAAGATCGTGCCCCATGAAGGAGAATCGACCACAGGAGCCGCCGTTATCCTTACCCCGCTCGAACGAAGCTTGTTTATCAGGTCAGGATACTGCGGAGAGTAGGTAACGAACGGTTTTTCACCCTCGAACTTACCGGAAATATTATTACCCTGAATAGTAACCTCTGAGACACTGCCGTTTTCAACGGAGGCAATAAAATCGGTAAAGGTTATCTTATTCGTCGTCGGCTGTTTGTAGCTGATAAGGTTGAACATTAACACGACAGTGGCGATTATTATCAGCCACATCGCGATATTCTTATAGAGATGGTTCATCAAAACTCCCCGTTACTATTAACATATTAAAAATCAATACTTATTTTTTCACATATACAACTTTTTTACAATCTAAATCTTATGTCCAAAGCGGTGTTAAGTCAAGGTTTCAAACCGTTTTATATACAGCAGCGCACCCGTGCTTTGTTGAAAAGTGTAGAGAACCGTCAGGAGTCTCCCGAGCGACTATACACAAAAGAAGAGCGCGCCACGGAGGCGCTGAAAAGAAATAGCGTAGAGGTAAAGAAGAGCCATACGAGCAGTATCATAATAGCGCCTATCGAACCGTAGAACTTATTATAACTCGGAAAGTGCGAAAGGTAGAAAGCGAAGAGGTGTTTCGCCACCTCCCATAGGACGGAAAAGACAGAGCTGCCTAAAAAGGTGAACCGCCAGTTCAGGTTGCCGCCTGAGAAGATTCTAAAGACCACGGCAACAGCCACTATTACGGTTAAAAAGGGCAGCACGTAGTTGAGCGTGATCGACTCGAAGAAGTAATACCCTACGGCGTAACCGAAAAATTTCATGTCGTAGCTGTGTATTATATTCACCAGAGCGGTTACCGCAAGAGATATAAAAGCCGTTGCCACCGCCATAAGAAGCACCAGCATATTAACAACCCGTTTTCTGAAAAAACCGAACTTCTTGCGCATATCGAAGATAGCTATAAGAGATGTGGAAAAGGAGTTTAGCACCAGTTCGGCACTCGAAAGAAGCACAAGCACGCTGACCCACCCCATAGCCATCCACTTTGAGGCAAGCCCTCTCAGGTCGAGTATAATAGAGTCGCTGATGTAGGGCACGGTAGTTCTGGCAAGGTCTATAACATAATCGAGCAGGTCTACGCGGGAGCGAAGCACAAACCCGAGCCCCGCCGTTATAAAGAGCATAATAGGGATAAGCGAGAAAAAGGCGTAAAAAGAGATTGCCGCGGCTCGCTCAAAACCGTGGTTAGACAAAAAAAGCTCTACAGCGCCCCTCAATATATTATAACGCCGTTTCATAACTCTAAGTAATCAATGCCTCCGCTTGAACTTGAACCGCATCGGAACCTCCTTGGTCTCAAGCTCTCTTCTGAAGTAATTTGTCAGGTACCTTCTGTATGAATCCTTTATTCCGTCGGCATTATTAACAAATAGGGTGAAGGCCGGCGGTTTCACGCCGGTCTGCGTCATATAGTAGAACTTTACCATCTTGCCCTTGTGCGCGGGCGGATGGTGGGCGCATACGGCGTACTCAAGAACACTGTTGAGCCTCGATGTCGAGGTTTTAATCGCGCTCTGTTCCATTACGGAGTCTACCGTATCAAAGACCTGTAACGCCCTGTGCCCGGTAAGGGCCGAGATAAAGAGCACGGGCGCGTAAGCGACAAAGGCGAGTTTCTCCCTTATCATATCAACCGCCCTGTTCATTGTTTTAGTGTCTTTTTCTATCGCGTCCCATTTATTAACTACAATAACGCAGCACTTGAAGTTGTCTTCTATAAGCCCGGCTATCTTTTCGTCCTGAGTCGTAATGCCGCTTGTGGCGTCTATAACAAGCACCGCAAGGTCGCATCTTTCTATAGAATGAACGGCGGCAATGGCCGAGTACGCCTCTACCTTGTGGCTGATCTTCATCTTCTTTCTTATTCCTGCGGTATCTATAAAGAGGTACTTCTTGCCGCCCCGCTCAAATGGCATGTCAACCGGGTCTCTCGTGGTTCCGGCGATGGGGCTTACGAGCGAGCGCTTGCCGCCCGTAAGCCTGTTAAGGAGCGAACTCTTGCCTACGTTCGGTCTGCCTACTATCGCTACACGTACCGTATCCGGGTCCGGTTCCTCTTCGTGCTCATCGGGCAGGTTGGCGAGTATGGCGTCGAGTAGTTCGTTTAAGTTTCTGCCGCCTTCGGCGGAAAAACCCAATACCGGATCGACGCCTAAAGAGTAGAATTCACTCAGGTCCGGTTCGAGCGTAGCGGAGTCTATCTTGTTGACACCGTAAACAACGGGTTTGGCGACCTTGCGCAGCATCTTAACCAACGCGGCGTCTTCGCCGGTCGGCCCGGTGCGCCCGTCGAAGAGAAGAAGAATAAGGTCGGCGTCCTCAATGGCGTAAGTCGCCTGCTCGCGCACCTGCGTCTGTATAGCGTTAGGGCTGCCGGGCTCGAACCCTCCGGTATCGACAAGCGTAAAGGTGCGTCCGCACTCGAACACGTCGCCGTAATTGAGATCGCGGGTAACGCCCGGCTCGTCTACGACAACGGCCTTACGCAGGCCTATCAGCCTGTTAAAAAGCGTAGACTTCCCTACGTTCGGCCTGCCTATTATAGCTACTATCTTTTTCATCTCTTTCAGTAATAAAAGAACCGGGCTATTGCAGAGTACCCGGAGACTTATTTAATATCCGAACTCTTCTATCGTCCGCTCGCTCTTGGTCCAGTCCTTGCTCACCCGCACAAAGAGTTTTAAAAAAACCTTTGAAGCGAGAAGCCGCTCTATATCGGCGCGCGCCTCGCTGCCGACCCTCTTTAAAAGCTTGCCGCCTTTGCCGATTACAATACCCTTCTGGCTTTCGCGCTCCACGTTTATTACGGCGGATATTTCTATTAATCCGGCACCGGCCTTTGTGGTACTCTCTTTAAAACGCTCTACAATTACAGCCACAGAATACGGGATTTCATCGTGCGTAAGGCAAAAGAGTTTCTCGCGCACTATTTCTGCGGCTATAAAACGCTCCGGCTGATCGGTTGAGATATCTTCGGGAAAGTACTGCGGCCCTTCGGGCAAAAGAGTCTCTATTATCTCTAAAAGCCTCTCTACCCCTTTGCCCTTAAGCGCTGAAATCGGCACTACCTCTTTAAAGGCATACAGTTTGGAGACCGCCTGAATAAAGGGCAATAGGCGTTCATTCGTTACCCTGTCTATCTTATTTATACCGAGGATAACAGGCGGCGCCGTGCCGCCTGTTGCGTTAAGCCCCTCTATTATAAATTTGTCGTCGTCGCTGACCTTGTCTCCGGCCTCTATCATATAGAGCACGGCGTCTACATCGCGAAGCGATTTCATCGCCTCTTTTACCATGCGCTCGTTCAAGAGCCCCTTGCCGACATGTATGCCCGGAGTATCTAAAAAGATTACCTGACCGTTTTCAAGATTCTTTACACCTCGTATAACGTTTCGCGTAGTCTGAGGCTTTCTGGATATTATAGAGATCTTCTCACCGAGAAAAGCATTTAGCAACGTCGATTTTCCGGCATTGGGACGGCCTACTATAGAGATAAAACCAGACTTGAACGGCATAAAAGACCTTTCTGAAAAACTCGAACCCAAAACATACAGGGCGATACCTGTCCGCTTGCGGTTATAATTAAAAGAGATAAAAGCACTACTTTAAAGAGTAACACTACCGGGTTACAAGTGTCAAAGAGACGGGTCGATAGCTTAATGGCAATGCAGCTTATGTAAAGATAAGAAAAGGCCGCGCCATCCGTGACGCAGCCCCCTATAAATATATACGCAACCCGTACGCCTGAAAATTCTAAACTCTTTCGTCACATGCGGGAAGAACGGTTGCAACCCCGCCCCGATTGACAGTACATAGAAACCG
>JAJRYL010000222.1 GCA_024275855.1 Deltaproteobacteria bacterium | reverse complement strand
GTATGCCTTTAAAGAGGGTAACGACCCGAAAGAGGTGCGAGGGCTCTGCTACATCTCTAAGGAGCCGCCTCAAGGCTCTGTAGAGCTGCCCTCTTATGAAGAGTGCGCCGAGAAATCGGCAAAGGGTTTTAAGGCGTTCTCTGCCGCCTTCGACCTCTTTTATAAGAGCAACGACCCGGCTACCGCATACAGGCTCGCGCAGAAGCACGGAAGCCGCTACCTTGTTCAGAACCCTCCGGCGTTTTATCTTACGCAGTCCGAGCTCGACTCAATATACGCCCTCGACTACGAGCGGGAGCTTCATCCGTACCACCAAAAAGAGGGCGGCGTTAAGGCGCTCGAAACCATCCGGTTCTCTATCTCCACGCACAGGGGCTGTTACGGCGAGTGCGCTTTTTGCGCCATTGCCGTACACGAGGGTAGAAGGGTAAGGAGCAGAAGCAGGGCTTCTATCGTAGCGGAGGCCAAAAAGATTACAAAACATCCGCTCTTCAAAGGAAGGATTTCGGATGTCGGCGGGCCTACGGCAAATATGTATAAGAGCGGTTGCGGCAGGATGGAGACAAAGGGCTGCTGCCCGTCTAAAAGTTGTCTTTCCCCAAAGGTCTGCCCCGCGCTTAAGTTCGGCCATAACGAACAGATAGAGCTGTTGAAAGAGCTTAGGGGGTTAGACGGTATAAAGAAGATTGTTGTGGCGTCGGGGCTTCGCCACGATATGATCCTCGCGGATAAAAAGAACGGACAGAGGTACCTTGGCGAACTTGTTACTCACCATGTTTCAGGGCTGTTGAAGATAGCCCCGGAACACTCCGAACCGGGTGTATTAAGGGCTATGGGTAAAGAGGGGTGCGACCGCAAGGCGCTTTTGAAATTCAAAGAGCTTTTCGATGCTTTTACAAAAGAGGCCGGGTTGAGGCAGTATCTCTCTTACTATCTTATGGCGGCCCACCCGGGTTCGACCCTTGAAGATATGGCGGAGCTGAAAAAGTTCGCTTTAAAAGAGCTTGGCAGGCTACCCGAAAGCGTTCAGTTATTTACCCCGACACCTTCTACAATCTCTACCCTTATGTACCGGACAGGGTTAGACCCCGTTACCGGTAAACCGGTATTTGTAGAGAAGAGCGTTAAGGGCAGGGAGGCGCAAAAGAGCATGCTTACAGGTGCCGGCAAGGAGTTTGGCCGTGGCGCTGACAAGGGAACGCAAGAGCGGGGTTATCTGCGCAAAGCCGGTAGAGCCGACGGTATGAGGCGTTTAAATAAGCACAGGAGCGGAAAAGGGAGGGGGTAGGGTATTATGGGTGAATTCAAATCATGGAGAAGCTACAAAATATTTGAGTACAGCACTAAAAGTAGCTTTAGGTATATACATACTCAGGAGACTTTGGATTTTCTTAAAACAGTTTTTGAGACTTCATCCAGACGTATAGAGACAATTACTGCGCCCAATGTTTTATGTCGAGCTCAACTCGGTCATGCATCAAGGTCAATAATTCAAGATGGTGAACATATTTACGATATGCCAATACCACATCCGCCAGAGCGCATGAAGCCTTTAATTAATAGGTCGGTTGAGGGAAGGGCTAATTCTAAGGGTATATCTTACTTGTACTTGGCGACACATCCTGATTTAGCATTATCCGAAGTACGCCCTACGGAGAGTTCTTTTATTACGTTAACTGGTTTTAAGATACTACGTGATTTGAATTTAATTAATTGCACAATGCATAATGTCGGGAGTGGTAATACCCTGTATATGAAGGAACCTTCTGTTGAAGAAAGAGAAGAGCTTGTTTGGCGTGATATTGATACTGCGTTTACGATGCCTGTTGATCCAAGCGATGAAGTTGCCGACTACGTGCCTACACAAATAATTGCGGAACTCTTCAGGTTAAAGGGGTTTGATGGTATTGCTTACCACAGCTCCCGGAGCAGCGGACATAATATTGTTTTGTTTGATCCTGAGGCGGTTGAGTTTATGTATAGCTCACTTTACACTGTCGATTCGGTTAAATACAAATTTAACAAGGAAAATATTTAATAATAAAGATAGAGGTGTCTATTACTAACGAGTTTTATCTTTTTTGACTTGTTTGGTTTAGTGCATTTGATTGGTTTACGAGGCCTTTTTATCAAGTTCGGCTCCTGCGATGGGTAATTGATTTGTGGCGGGTGATATGCCTGTGGCTAGTACGTCTGCATCGGGGGAATCGTCCGCGCCTGTGTTATCCGCTTCGGAGAAATTATCGATTACGAGCTGCGAAGTGACCGACACCTTGTTCCTGCCCGTTGTTTTAGAGCGGTAGAGGGCTATGTCTACCTGCCTCATCAATTCGGCCTTGTCGTTG
>JAJRYL010000221.1 GCA_024275855.1 Deltaproteobacteria bacterium | reverse complement strand
CGGTTCGGCGGGTGCGGCAGAGGCGGGAGAGAAGATATTCAACGTTAAGAAGTGCGCTTCGTGCCACCAGATAAAAGGCCCGGCAAAAGAAAAAACGATTGCCGACCAGTTAAAGCGCAAGGCACCGGAGTTATGGTACGCCGGAAGCAAGTTCAGGCCCGGTTTCTTGGTGGCCTGGTTACAGAACCCGGAGCCGATAAGGCCGATGGAGTACTACTCTTTAACGGTAAAAAACCGCAATAACCACGTAAAGCTAAGTGGAAACGAGGCAACGCAAGTGGCCGCCTACCTGATGTCGCTGAAGACGGACGCCGTAAAACCGGTAGGCATACGCCCGTCCGTAGACAGGCGCGGGCGGATAATATTCGCCAAGACAGAGTCTTGCTACGGTTGCCATCGGGTGCTTTCAAGAAGGGGGCGTGTCGTCGGAGGGCTTACTGGGCCGAGCCTTGTAGGGGCCGGAAAGAGGCTAAACCCCGACTGGATCTTCGCTTACCTGACAGATTCCAAAACATTTAAACCCGTTAAGGACATGCCTGAGTACTTCGGCATTCTTTCCGCGCGGGATATGGCGGCGTTGGCCGCATACATCTCAACCTTTTAAGTATTTTTTAAAGAGCCGATTATGCCAAAGGATACAAGAGTGTTCCGCATGAAAAAGAGAACCTGTATAATCAGTTTTTTAACGGTAACGGTGCTGCTGTTGTCGGCCCTCGCGCCGGACGTTGAGGCAGCCACCGCAAGCGGGAACTACCGCTTTTACTGCGCCCAGTGCCACGGCCTTACCGGCCACGGAGACGGCCCTAACGCCACGAAGAACCAACCCGTAGACCCGCGCAACCATACAAGCGCCTACGAGATGAGCAAGCTTACGGATGAAGACATCGGTTACGTTATAAAAGACGGGGGCGTAGCAACGTCTAAGTCAACGCTTATGCCGCCCTTTGGTAAAACGCTTACGGAAAAAGAGATAGCCGACCTTGTTCTTCATATCAGAAAGCTCTGCAACTGCAAGGCGCGTTAAAAGAGCGGGGCTTGACAGCGGTGGCCGATTTCGGTTAAAGAATAGCTGAATAGTTCGCGCCTGAGTTATTCATAGACGAAAAAAAAGAGTTCTATTTTTCTCACGTTTTCATGTGCCGCGCGAAGGTCTGAATAGACCGGATCTTCCCCGGTTCCTGTCTTTAAAATTTTCAATAAACTTGTCGGTATGGCCGGCTTTCGATTTCCGGATAAAGATTCAGCCCATTGGAAATTCTGCTTATAATAATCGGCGCGCTCCTTATAATAGAGGGGCTGCCGTACTTCGCCTTTCCTGAAACGGCGAAGCTGTGGGCGTTGAAACTGCAAGAGGTTCCGCTGGCAACGCTTCGGCGGTTGGGGCTTTTTTGTGTTGCGCTCGGTTTTGCGCTGCTCTATATTACCAGGTATCTTTAAGGTTCCGGTGTTGCTGAAGCGTTGTATTTTTAGTGTCGTAATTGTCGGTTCTTAAGTTTTTTTTCCGGCAAAAGAGGGAGGAAGCATGGCGGACGAAGAGCAAAAAACAGTTCTGTTTAACAGGGGCGCGCGGCTTGGCCTCCTTCTGTTCCTTGCGTTCTTTTTCGGGGGTTGCGCCACGATGGAGCATCCTGAGACCGGTACTGTTGACGCTGACCACGTTACCGGGCAGCCGGAAAAGAAACTTGAAATCGCTCCTTTGTTCCCAGAGCTTCCCGAAGGGGCCGCGGCTGAAGGCGTTGTCTCTAAAGAGGCGGCGACTAAGCCGACAGAGGCCGAGCGCGACGTAATCGGAGAGAAGATCGAAGAGAGGTTGGCCGAGAATTTAGCGCGCAAAAAGATAGAAAAAAAGAGGACGGAACAGAAGTCTGTTCACGAAGCCATTACAGAGCTTGAGCACGGCCATAAGCTCAGGGTACGGGTGATCGACGGCAGAAAGACCATACGTGTAAACGGCGCTAAGGGTACCGGCAACGGGGTGAACATAACACGGCTCGGCGCAGCGCACGCAAAGGTAAACCGTAAAAAAGTCGAGCTTCCGATACACCTTACGCCTGTAAAGAATTTTATTTACCTAAACGGCAGGCCGTACCGCGGGGTGGTTGATATATACGCCGCCGAGGCAGGCTTGATGGCGGTGAACGAGCTTTATGTAGAGCCGTACATAGTCGGGCTTATCAACCACGAGATATCGTCCAAGTGGCCCGAGGCCGCTGTTAAGGCGCAGGCGGTTGTGGCCCGCACTTATGCGCTTCACGAAAAGCAGCGCAACAGAAACCTCGGACTCGACGACCGGTTCGACATAGACGGCTCTGTGCTCGGGCAGGTCTACAGGGGCGCGAACGGCGAGGACGATTTTGCCGTCAGCGCGGTGCGCGAGACCGAGGGGCAGGTATTGACATACAGGGGCAAGCTTGCGTTGACCGTATACCATTCAAACGCCGGAGGTTTTACGGAGTCTTCGGCGAATGTATGGGGAACCGGTTACCCGTACCTCCGTTCCGTTAAAAGCGAGTACGACAAGGGTTCACCCGGGTACTCGTGGCGCTACGCTATTACGCCGCAAAGGCTTGCGCTGCGCCTGAAGCGCGCGGGGTTTAAGGTAGGCAAACCGGAGGAGCTTACCGTTATCGAGAGAACAGGTTCGGGCAGGGTATTCAAGATAGAGGTGCTTGGCGCGAAAGAGCCCGTGATAATAAGCGGCAAGGAGTTTCGCGCCGCCATCGGTTACGACTTTATAAAGTCCACACGTTTTAATGTCTCGCGCTCCGGCTCCGTCTTCAGCTTTACCGGCACAGGGCTCGGCCACGGTGTCGGCATGTCGCAGTGGGGCGCAAGGGGAATGGCCGCCGCCGGTTACTCTTATAAAGAAATATTAAGGCACTACTACCCCGGCACGTCTCTTGGCATAATCAGGTAACTATTTTTTGCTCTGCCGGTT
>JAJRYL010000220.1 GCA_024275855.1 Deltaproteobacteria bacterium | reverse complement strand
ACCCGTTGCAATGGCTATTACGTTCTTTAACGCCCCGCCGAACTCTACGCCCGCCATGTCGGCATTGGTATAGACCCTGAAGTGTTTTACGCTAAATAGGGACTGGAACCGTTTTGCCGTCTCAACTGAAGCGGAGGCGGCTACTACCGCGCTCGGCAGCTTTCTGCTAACCTCGCGCGCGAATGTCGGGCCCGACAGTACCGCAAGGCGTTCGGGGTTGCCGAGCATTTCGGTAAGGATTTCAGACGGTCTTCTGAGCGTGCCGACTTCTATTCCCTTTGTGGCGCTGATTACGGGTGTATCGTTAGAGATAAAGGGCGCGGCGCGGCCAATAATGTCTTGCAGTCCCTGCGTCGGCACAACGCTAACCACTATATTCGCGCCTTCCAACGCCTCTTCTATTCCGCCCGACCCTCTCAGTCCGTACGGAAGCTGCACGCGCGGAAGAAAGAGCTTGTTCTCGTGCTCCCTGTTTATAGAACCCGCTACCTCGCTCTCTCGTGCCCATATTACAACCTCATGCCCTTTTTCGGCCAGCAATGCTCCGAGCGTTGTGCCCCAGCTGCCGGCCCCGATTACGGTTACCTTCTCCATCGCTTTCCCTTCTCTCTCGAATAGTACCGGGGTCCGAGCCGGATCTTTCTCTCTATCCAGCGTATATATGTGGTTATCGCCTCTTTGTTAGGGTACTCGTTCTCTATTCCCTTTAAAATGCTGAGCGCTTCTGGCAGGCGCGCCGCCGCTTCGAGCGATTTTGCCTTGTTCAGCCCCGCTTCAAGCTTAAGCGGGTGGTCCGGAAAACGCTCTATAAAATCGTCGTAGGCTGTTATAGCCGCCGAATTATCGCCTTCGAGGTAATAGATGCCCGCTATCTGAAAGTAGATGTCGGCCAACAGGCCGGGGGCAATCTCGTCCGGAGGCGAACCGTCCGGGCGCGGCTCTTTACTCAACGCCAGCAAGTCCGTAAACTCTATGCGCGCCTGAGTAAGGTCGTTCATCAGCAGGTACTCCATACCGATAAGGTACCTGTACTTATATCTTTCGTCAGGGCTTTTGTCGAGCAACCACTGGTACTCTACCACGGCACGGTCGTGTTCGCCAGAGGCCGAGTAGATAACCGCAAGGTCTTTTCTCGCCTTAACAGCCTCCGGGCTCTGTGGAAAGTTGTAGTAGAGCGTATAGTACGCCTCTTTGGCCTTTTCCGTCTCGCCCGTGTTGCGCAGGTAGATAGTGGCAAGCATGTACTGGCTCTTTGGAGCGTAAGGAGAGTTTGGGTTGTTACGGGTTATCGAGTTGAATTTTGCGATTGCACCGGCGTAATCTGCGTTGCCAAGCAGGCTCGTTCCCTCTTCGTAGACTTTTTTAGCCGAGTCGGTTGTGCAGCCCGAAAGACCGAGCATAAGCGTGAAGAGTACGGCGAAGAGCGCGAACCACGTGCCTGAGAGTTGTAACTTGTATGGAAGTATGGCTCTGAGTTTCATTAGAAGCGGCTATACCTTGTTGCGCTGTTTAACTTGAGGCGGCAATATGACACAACTGTATGCGGCAAAATCCGTACCGATCATAGCCGCCGGTTTGCACTCAGGTGCCTGTTGTTAGTATACGCCTTTACGCGCGGTAATCAGTCGGTGGAGTCTTCGTCCGTGGTGGTGGTTTCGTCCTTTTCAGCTAAAGAGGCGAGCCCTGTCACTACCTCGTCCGGCGACATACCCATAAGCTTTACTCCCTGTGTGGAGCGGCCTATTACGGAGACGTCCCTCATGGCTATGCGGATGATCTTGCCCTTGCTTGTGGTTATCATAAGCTCGTCCGAGTCCACAACCTTGGCTATATCTACGACGTACCCGTTTCTTTCCGTTACTTTTATGTTGATTATGCCGCTGCCTCCGCGCCCCTGAGACCTGTAGGCGCTAAAGCCGGTTCTTTTGCCGAAACCGTGCTCTGTTACGGTCAATAGCGTAGCGCCTGTTTCGACCACCTCCATAGAGACCACTGTGTCGTTCTTAGAGAGGCGGATGGACTTTACGCCGCGCGCCGTTCTGCCCATTTCGCGTACTTCCGATTCGGAAAAACGGATAGCCTTGCCGTACTTTGT
>JAJRYL010000219.1 GCA_024275855.1 Deltaproteobacteria bacterium | reverse complement strand
TCCGGCGCAGTGGATCTCATCTTTTGTAAGCTGCATGGCCTTTGCGAGCGAGAGGCAGAGTATGGAGACGTTAACGGAGTGGTTGAAGAGGTAGTTGTCGTAGTCCTTTATCATCGTGAGGCCGAGTATGGCGTTTTCGTCCTCAAAAACCTCGGTAGTCATTTCGTCTACAATATTCTTTACAGGCTCCGATCTCGGTATCTTGCCCATGCGGATCTCGTCCATCACATCGACTACGGCGCCGACCGCGTCGTTGTAAATCTCTAATACGTTACGCCGCCCGACCGGAATAGCTTTAAGGGTTATGTGCGTAATGCCTTTAGACTCCATCAGTTCGGCGAGTTCGTCCGCCTGAAGCGGCTCGCCGCCGAGAATGTCTATGGCGTCCGTAACCTCTTTCTCTTTAAGCCCTTTTTCAAATATTATGGCGTCTATATTGGCACCGGCCATATGCTCAAGCAGGTCGGGGTAGAGCTGCTCCGAGTCTTCAATAAGGTCGTCTTCTACAACGAGCGCTTCGTTGACAATGGCGAGGGCGAAACTCTGAGAGCTCTTAAGCGCCTCGGTTACCTGGTCGAAGGTCTTTTTTAAAGGGGTCAGGGTTGCCGGGTGTCCCGCCGGGTAGAGTTTTTTGCTTTTGAGCGAGGCGTTTATATTTTTGAGTATGTCTTCGGGTTCTATCATGTTCATGCCTTTTTCTCTCTTCCGTCAAGGATTCTTTTGCAGGTATTGAAAAGGTCGCCTTCCGAATTTACGTGAACCTTCTCTATGGCCGAGAAAGCCTCTTCTCCGCCGATCATGCCAAGCGCGTTGGCCGCAAGGGCCCTGTACTCTTCATTTATACTCTTGCTGAAGAATCTTTTTTTGGTCAGTATCTTTGTAAGGTAACCGACCGCCCGTTGGTCGTTGATTATTCCAAGCGCTTTTATCGCCTCGCGTTTGGCGTCCTGAGAGTCTGAGAAAGAGTCCCAGCTAAGCGCGATTTTTCCAAGTTTCTCTATTGCTACAGGGTCTCTAAGCATGCCGAGCGAGGTTATAGCCTGGTTGACAAGCGCATGCTCGCTCTCTTCAAGAGCGTCTAAAAGAAACTGCGTAGAATCTTTAGACGCCAGACGAGCCATGCTCTTCAGCACCTCGCGCCTGATCCGTAAATCCGTGTTCCGGTACGCCTGCTGCAACATATCTATCGTAGACGGATCGCCTATTTCACCAAGCAGCGCTACCATCTGGCGCACGGCATACCATGTCTCGCTCTTAAGTTCCTGCTCTATAAAAGGTAGAATAGTATTTCCGAAAAGAATGGCGGTATTAAAGAGGTTTCGCCGCGTGCTCGCCTCTCTGGCCTCTATCAGAACGGATAAAAGCAGTTCGATCGCCGCCTCTCCCCTTTTGACGACCATCTGCTGTATCTCTTCTCTGTGCGCCTCGTCCCTGCGCCCCGCCCTGCCAATAAGGTAACGCAGGTTTTCGCCGTTTAACAGAAATTGATCGAGCCTTTCTGCGGCTATGTCGCGGATATCCGGGTCTATCCCGGAGGACTCTTTAGAGTGTGTGAGAAAGAGCAGCAGTGCGGGAAAGGCCTCGACAAAACTCCCCGACGCCATAAGCGCCTCTACCTTTTCGTTTATCCTTGCAGAGATATCGTTGTACTTTAAAAAATCTCTTTCGTGCTCTAAACCTACAAGCAGTTTTAAAAGCTGTTCGTCTACCGGCTCTTCAGCGGACTCGGGCGCTTCTGCCTGTTCGTTTTCGGAATTATCGTCTTGCTCATCGTCAGGCTGTTCGTCTTCATCGGGATTCAGCTCTTTTTCGGCCTCTTCCTCAGCCTCTTTCTCTTCGAGTTGAGCCTTGAGTTTTTTTATGTCTTCGTAACGCATTTCGTTCAGCAGTATGCCTTCTACGTCCCTGGAGACGAGTATGGACTCGGCGCCGCCTTTGGCCAGAATATCAACCGGTTCAAGCTGCATCAGTTCGAGAAAGTGAGCGAGCTCCGCGGTTGTGATTCCGCCGGTAACGGTAAACTCTTTTACCCGGCGGTAGAAGAGCTTTTTCGCGAGTGCCGCGAGGTCGGCGTTATCAGGGGCGATAGGAATTTTTTCGTGAAAGAAGGATTTTTTGTTCAGCGTAAAATTGATATCTCCGCCTGACTTTATCTTTTCGAGTATCAATTTGTGGCAGTTTTTCAGCGCGTCCTGGAGGTTGGGATGCCCCTGCGGGTAGAAATTATGCATCTTGACAGCTTTGTTCAGTTCCATTAATATGATGTTGTAATCATTTAATTCAATGGGCATCTTTTTGGTCTTTCGTAGCTTTTCCGCAGGTTATTTAAGTACTTCATAGCATAGCAAACCTGTTACGGATGTCAATTATAAACATTTCCTTCAAACGGATCCGGCTGCCTCGCGCGTTTGAGTTCTATATCGTCATACCTGCTTGTTTTCTTTACATCTTCTCTGCATAGAGGTTCTTTTTACATGGCTAAAATCAAGACTCTTTACAAGTGCCGGTCGTGCGGGTCTGTTTTTCCCCAGTGGCTCGGCAGGTGTGCCGGTTGCGCGCAGTGGGACACGCTTGTAGAACAGAGCGTCCCGACCCCCGCAAAGAAGGGTTTCGACTACTCTTCCGGCGAGACCCCGACCCCTATCTCTAAGTTATCGACCGTTGAGGGCGTAAGGTTTAGCACAGGAATCGGCGAACTCGACAGGGTGCTTGGGGGCGGTATAGTAATAGGCTCTGCCGTCCTTGTCGGCGGAGACCCCGGAATAGGTAAATCGACGCTCCTGTTGCAGGCTATGGGCGCTTTGGCCGACCGTGCCAAGCGTGTTCTTTATGTCTCCGGCGAGGAGAGTCCGCAGCAGTTGCGGCTTCGCGGCGCGCGCCTCAATGTTCTAAACGATAACCTTATCGTCTTTTCCGAGACCTCTTTAGAGAAGGTCTTTAAGGCC
>JAJRYL010000218.1 GCA_024275855.1 Deltaproteobacteria bacterium | reverse complement strand
TTTTGTTTCTGGTAAAACATCCAAAACACGCTTGGTAACCGTAATGCCGCTTAGCAAGGGCATGGAAATATCGAGCACTACAAGGTCGGGTTTAAGCTCAAGAATGCCTCGCAACGCCTCTTCGCCGTTCTCCGCCTCTCCGATAACCGCAAACACGCGTTTTTGCGCCAATATAGACCTGATACCCTCGCGCACAACCTGATGGTCGTCTGCGATAAATGTCGATATCTTTCTCGTTCCTTCCGGCACCGTACCTCCATAAAAAAATTATAACCGGCCTGAAAAAGACGCCAATACCCGCCTTTTCATTACAGAGCAGAGCCTCTTTGCTCTGCTCACGCTACTTACCTACGGCGTATTGCACGCGACACGCAACCCCTTCACATGACCGGCTAAAACAGCGCTTGATTATCTGAAGGCTCTTTTAGTCACGTTCGGTAGGCACAACTTAAGAAACTGTTAATGGACGAGGATATGATACTTCATGTGACACCGCATAAGCAAGTTATATAATATTACCTTACTTGACCGATACAAAGCCAGCAAAAGATAAGGCGTTTTTATAAATCAGGTAACCACATTAAAGACCAGTTTTTTGAGTTCTTCTACTGTAAAAGGTTTTTTCAATGAATACTTAGCGGTATTTCGTAAAAATAACCGTGTCTTTCTATTAACAGAGTCCCCGGTGATAAAGATCAGCCTGCCTAACATATGCGGATACAGGCTGCTGACCTCTTTATAAAAATCAGAGCCGTCGAGTCCGGGCATCTTAATATCGCTTATAATGAGATCGAACTCCCTTTTGGCCAACTTATCGAGCGCATCGACAACCCTGTTGCTCCTTTCGACCTCGAAACCGAAAGATTCAAGGGATTGTTCAAGTATATCGAGCAAAAGCGGCTCGTCGTCAAGCACCAGGGCCTTCAACCCGGCCGGAAATTTCTTGACCTCTCTATCTAACCCAGCGCCTTCATCCCCGGCCGCTCCACTACCCGCGCTCTTCTCTACTACCGGCAATGTGATAGTAAAGACCGCGCCTCCCTCTGGAGCTGTAGCCGCGGCAATCTCTCCTCCATGCTCCTTAATTATGCCGTAAGAGATGCTGAGACCAAGCCCCGTGCCTTTGCCGACCCCCTTGGTCGTAAAGAACGGGTCGAAGAGCTTGCCTGCCACCTCTTGCGAAATACCGGCTCCGCTGTCTTTAAACTGAATAACCACCCTCGCACCGCGCACCAGTGTGCTTATCCGCACAGTGCCGGAACCGGCTACCTCCAGAATAGAGTCGTGCGCGTTGTTAAGGAGGTTCAAAAATACCTGCTCAAGCTGATTTTCGTCTACCATAGTGCGCGGCAGAGCGTGGTCAAGGTTCAGCTCTACCGTTACGTTGTCTACCTTCATCTGGTACGATCTAAGTTCCACCGAGTCCATTACAACCTTGTTTATATCGGCGTACTTCTTTTCGGGCTGCTGAACCCTCGCGAAGGTAAGCAGGTTCTCTATTATTTTTTTACACCTTTCAGAGGCGTCACGAATCTTTTGAACCTTGGAGTGAAGATCCTCTCCGGTATACTCGGCTAAAAGTATATCGGAAAAACACATTATTCCGGTAAGCGGGTTGTTAAGCTCATGAGCGACGCCGGATACAAGCTCGCCAAGAGAAGAGAGCTTGTCGGCATGAACAAGCTTTTCAAGAAGCATCCTCTGCTCCGTAACGTCTTTGATATAAAGAACGGCCTTCCTGCCGCCCTCTTCGTCTATAAACGGATATGTATGAATATCGTATACCTTGCCGCCCGGCATGATGTAAGATACGCTAAAGGGCCTGTTCGTCTCAAGAGACTTCTTTAAAGGAAAGTCGTCGGCGCAGCAGGCCGCGCCAAAGTAGGTCATGAGGCTGGTGCCCGAAACTCTGAATGAATCTACATTAAAGTCGTCAAGAAACTGCTTGTTTCCCTCAATAACAAAGAGGTTGGTATCTACTACAAGCACATAATCCTTTATTGAATCGAAGATACGGCGCAGCTTGTCTTTTGCCCGTTTCAGTTCCCGCTCTTCTTTTATTATCGTACTGTTCGCGGCCCTCAGCTCAACGTTTTTACTGTCGAGGTCTTCGTTAAGCAGCTTCAGCTCTTCGTTAACGGAGTGCAGCTCCTCGGTCTGGCTCTGGGTCTCTTCATACGCAAGCTCAACCTCGTCGTTCTTCTTCCGCAAGTCTTCGTTAAGCGATACACACCTCAAACTGTTGCTCTCTATCTCGCTCATATAAAGCACCCTGTCGCGCTCCCTCTCTCCGACCGTATCCATCATCGAGTTGAAGCTGCCGGAAAGACGCGTAACCTCGTCGAAAGACCCTTCAACGCTGCCGATATCTATACGGGCGCTCATATCTCCCGCGGCAAAATCGTTAAGCTTACCGGCAAGCTGCTTTATTGGGCGTACAATTCTGTTTGTGGTAAAAAGGGCCACAAATAAAGAGAGCAGGAGCCCAAGCAGCGTTGTGCCGGCTATAACCTCCTGGTTCTTTCTCTGAATCACCCACAGGCTGTCTGTATCTATTCCTACATCTATTGAACCTACAACATGCCCGGCGTTGTTTCTAAGCGGTTCGAACCGTGACATGAACCTGCCTCCGCGCGTACTCCATTCATCCACACTCGCCTCACCCGTCTTTATAGTTGCCCAGACATTTTCAGGCAGTCGTGTGCCGCGTACGCTCTGGGCGTTGTCATCTATAATATTGGTACTTATCCGCACCCCGTCCATAGCTATAGTTGTGAACAATCCGGGGATCTTTTTGGCTATCGTGTCGGGAATATGGTCGTCGTTATTCAAAATGTCGATGGTTATAATAGCGCCTATCGGCTTCTGCGCCTTATTAAGCACCGGTGTCACCACGCTAAGGGCCATAATACCGGACTTTACCGCACCGTGGGCCGGCAGCTTCTCCCTCTCGCTGTTGTCGTGCAGTACCAGCATGCTATCTGCGCCTGTAAGGTCTATACCGTCTTGCATCAGCGTATCTTTCGACACAATCTCAGTTGAAATCAGGGCCTCGCCAACGGAAAGGGACTTTGCGACAAGGCCGTTAAGCTCTACCTTGTCTCCGGTATTCTCACTATTGTACCTGGCGATAACACGCCCCCCGGTATCAACAATACTCCAGATATCGACATAAGGGCGGCCACGCTTCCACCTCGCCATACGCCCCGCAGGTACTCGGCATCCCTTCTCAGTATTCCTTCTCTAACCGCGCTCGAAGTAGCGGCCTGCAACATACCGTAGCGCATCTGCTCGCCGCGCGCGTAGTACTCGCTCATAGCGGTCTTAAGGCCGATGTCGAGCCTTACGTGCGCCTTATCGAGCAAAACGGAATCGATTACGTAATAAGAGATAGCGGCCATAAGGAGCATGGGTATAAGAACAACGAAAAGAAAGGCGCAGGTCAACTTAAAGACCATGCTTCTGTGCGCGTAAAAGTCCTTTAGAGACATGCTCATGTCAGAAGCTCCCTCTTGCGGTAAATACAGCTGCGTCCGAGACGGGTATAAAAAGAGGTGTAGAGGTTTGGAATAACCTCGGCCTTGCCGAGCAGCAGCAGGCCGCCGGGGGCGAGCGCATAGTGAAGTTTGGCAAAAACATCGAGCTGAAGTTCTTTATTGAAGTATATAAAAAGATTTCTGCAAAAGATAATATCTATTCTTGAAAACGCGTAACCGGTCACAATGTCGAGCGTACCGAAGCGTATGAGCCTTCTAAGCCCCTCGCTTACTTTCATCCGGTTGCCTTCGCACGGTACGAAGTACCGCTCTTTAAGGCTCCCGGCAACGTTGACCATGTACTCCGGGCGGTACTCGCCCCGCCTTGCGGACTCAAGCGCAGCCGCGTCCACGTCGGTAGCGAAAATTCTGCTATTGGCGGTACCTTCGCCGGGCAGGCTCTCCAGGATAAGTATAGCGAGGGAGTACGCCTCCTCGCCGGTAGCGCAGCCGCAACACCAGGCGCGCAGTCCGTTCTCTTTAAAAGAGTCCTTCCGTTTAAGCGCTTCGGATATTAAAGAAAAATTCTGCGTATCACGGAAGAACTCACTTACCTTGACGGTAAGCGTTGAGTGGAGCAGCAGGCACTCGGACTGATCGGCCTCCAAAATTCGAACGTACTCGGAGTAGGATGAAATATTGAGCTGCTTCATGCGCTTGGTCACTCTGCGCTGAAGGCTCAGACGTTTATAGTTGCGAAAATCGCCGATATTGCGCCGCAAAAGGCTACCTATAACAGCTTCGAGCCCCTTGGAGTCTATAATACAACCTTCGACGCCGGAACCGCCACGACGCGGCTTGCTCCCGGCTGAACTCTTCTCTATTAATTCCATAACACCGTTTATACTCTGTTTAGTAGTATCGCATTGAAAAAAATAATTTTTAAAACCTTTTAATTGTAGAATATTTATTAATGACTTCTACCCTCTGATCAATAAAATTGAAATCGTCACTTTCACATAACCTGTTATACAATATCGCTGATGGTACAGGTAAATATCTTCCTAATCAAGTACTTTAGCGTAAATCTTGCGCAACAGAAAGAGGAGGATAATGACATTTGAGGCCGAACCGGCCGGAGAGCCGGATACCCGGCGCTATTACTCTCTTTTAGCTTCATTACCCGGAACCGGCGAAATATCGAACTTGACGAACCCGTGCTATTTAGTAATATATAACGCATTGCAACAGCAACAGGTAATCCGTTTCAGTGCCGCATACCTGCTGTTTAATAGGCGGCAGGCGATACCGGCCACAACGACATAAAGTTAACAGAAGAAAGAGACGGGAAATATGGACTACTCTGTAGACAGACAGTTGGACGCAAGGGGCTTGAGTTGCCCGATGCCTTCCGTTAAGACGGCGCTTGAACTTGAGCAGATGGATGTCGGGCAGGTGCTTGAAATACTTACCGATGACCCGGTCTCGAAGAAAGACCTTCCGGTCTGGGCCGAATCTACCGGTAATAAGCTGCTCGGTATTGACGAAGGCGAAGAGAGTATTATAAAGATATATCTTGAGAAAGCGTAACCGTTAAGGCCGCGGCAGAAAGCGCAACCGGCGGGTTTGAAAAGACGTAACCGCAGAGGTTTTATTTGGCCCGCCCGTATTTGGTTTAATATAACGGCCTGAGTAAAGGCGGAAAACAGAACCGGAGAGCGGAAAAAGAGGCCGGGTTTTAAGAGTTATACGTACAAGCTTATTCGTCGCCGGGGATTGAGCAGCCGTTTAAAGTCGAGCCGTGCGCTACCGCCTGGTTGTTTTCGGGCGTTAACATCCAGCCTATGTACCACGCCCCGCGCCCCCCGCGTTTTAAACAGAGCACTGTAGCCGTGGCGAATTCAATAAAATGACGCTCTTTATTTCCGGTAAGCAGCAACGAGGCAAGCTTGCCCATGTACGGCAGGTGGCCAACAAGCATCAGGTCTTCGTTCAAAGAGTCTATACGGTCTAACCAGGTATCGGCAATATCCATCGGTTCGAGCCCGTCTCCAAGCTCTATGGTACCGGTAAAGCGCAGATGCCTGGCAAGCACCTCCGCCGTTTCAGCCGCCCTCTTCTTTCCGCTCTGAACTATCCGTTTAGGCTTTGCGCCGGAACCTGCCACAATACCGGCCACTGTCTCTATATCCGCCAAACCTTCAGCCGAAAGCCCCCTTAACGGGTCGTCGAATTCGCTCAGGGCGGTGGCGTGCCTTACAAGATAAAGGTTCATCACACACGCTCCCCTTCCGCCAGAACCTTCATCTGTAAAATCGTCTTTTTATACTCTCCGGCGGAAAAGATTCCCGAACCGGATACAAAAACATCGGCCCCGGCATTTGC
>JAJRYL010000217.1 GCA_024275855.1 Deltaproteobacteria bacterium | reverse complement strand
TTTTAATATGGCCGAAAAACTGCCGTTATCCGGCACCGGTTATTCGGTCGCTTTCTCAACCGGGGTTAACGAGTGGCGCGGGGTCAAGAGCGCAGACATAAAGGTAAAAGGTCTAAAGAGGTCTTAAAATAAGCGCATACTACGGTGCCTAAAAGTAGCTTTGGAATCAGCGCATACTGCGGGACGTTAAGAGGTTTTAGTATTAGCGCTTAACGCAGTGCCTAAAGTGCTTCTAATATCAGCGCATATTATGGTGGCATTAAGTTGGCTTTAAAGTGTCAGAGTGTTGCTAATGCTTAGCGTACCCGTTATCTGCTGCGTACCCTTCTCTATAGAGTAAGGGCAACAGGAGCGTGTCCGGCATGGTAAACCGTGTATGGGTAGGTGAAATTACAGGTTTCCGGCCCCGCAAATAAGAGATGGCCGTCTCTTGTTTGCCGCCTGTTTTTAGTGAAAACAGCTCATTACTTCATATTCGTGAAAAGAGAAGGAAAAGCATTGCACAACACGACCCCGTTGATATATACTATTTATGAAATTAGTCTCTGCGAAAGTTAATTTCGCGGCTTATAATAATACTAAAAATGAGGTTGAGTCTTGGAACTGCATGCCATAAAGAGAGTTTACGGAGCTTATTCAGATGTGTACGACGCGCTGTTCAAGCGTTTCTTCTATCCGAGAATAAAGCACGCGATAAATTATATGGACATAAAACCCGGCGACAGGATACTTGATGTCGGTGTCGGTACCGGTCTCGCGCTCTCGGAATATCCCAAGTTCTGTACCGTAGTCGGTATAGACCTCTCTACCGCTATGTTAAAAAAGGCGAAAAAGAAGATTCGTGAAAACAGTTACAAGAATATAAACGTACTTAGCATGAACGCCGAGATGGTCGGTTTTGAAGACGATACCTTCGACAAGGTCTTTATCTCTCACGTTGTCTCTGTTGTGCCCGACCCGTATACGGTTATGGACGAGGTGAAGAGGGTCTGCAAGAACAACGGACAGATCGTGATAGTAAACCACTTTAAGAGCCGCAACAAGATAGTGATGGCGGGAGAGAAGTTTCTAAACCCCATTTGTGAAAAGATAGGGTGGAGTAACGACCTGTGCCTTAACGAGTTTATCAGGCGTTCGGGCTTGAACGTCTATGAGAAGTACATGCTGAAAAAGCTCGACTTCTGGCACATTCTTTTTGCCACCAACAATAAGTCCGTTTCTGAAGGCAACGATGTAGCGTATGGGCGGTTCAATACCGCCTCAACCGGAGCCGAGCACTCTCTTTAATGCGGCCCCGGTTTTTTACGCTCCCGCCCGTGCCGTACTCTATCCGTACCGCTGGAAATGCCGCGGGCTGTTTTTCTAACTCACCTGTGCTGCTACACAGCCAAACTATTTAATCATACTTATCTTGCATGCCGACAAAGACAAACTCTCCGGTCGCACAATCTTGCCGATGGCCGAAAAAGATATCGACCTTGTCCTTGAAATTGAAACCGAGGCCTACGACAGGCCGTGGGTAAGGGAGCATTTCGACAGGGAGTTCGAAAACCCTATCGCTTACATGTATACGGTTAAGGGCACGTTTGAGGGGCGAGAAACTTTGGCCGGTTATATCGTTTTCTGGGTCGTCTACGGCGAGGCCCACATACTGAACATTACTATAAAAGACGGGTTCAGGCGTCAGGGGCTCGGACTTTACCTTATGCTTCATGTGCTCGATATGATGAAGGCGAACCGTGTGGACGATGTCTTTTTAGAGGTAAGAAAGTCGAACCGCGCGGCGCTCGAACTGTACAGGAAGCTGAATTTTAAAGAGTCGTACGAAAGAAAGAAGTACTACGGCGACGAAGACGCGATAGTAATGCGCCTTGTCTTTAACGAGTATATCTGACCACCGGCTGTTGTTAAAGGTTGAGCGTTGAGTGGCTGATAGAGAAGACCGGTTACTTATAATTTTTAAAGGCGGATTTGGCGAACCGGTTTTATGAACGTGTAAGTTATTTAAGTAAAAAGCCTGCATGCGTGGATTTTAAAAAAACGGATAAGCGAACCGTTTTATGAGTATGTAAGTTATTTAAGTAAAAGGTCTGCATGTGTGGATTTTGAAAAACGCTTTTGCGGTAAAGGGAAGTATGGATTCGATTACCTCGAAAATTCTTTATAATGTCGAGATAGCCCCCGGTTTTTTCCGTCTCGGACTGGAGTGGAAGAGCGGTAAGGTCGTGCCCGGCCAGTTTGTAATGGTGCGGGTCTCCAACTCGTGCTATCCGCTGCTGCGCCGCCCTTTCGGCATCTACAAGGTCTTGAACGCAAAGCCTGTTAAGGGCGGTTACGGTTGCAGGGGCACAGGCGTAGAGCTGCTCTATAACGTAGTCGGGCGCGGTACCGAGCTGCTCTCTACCCGTCCGGCGGGCGAAACGGTCGGCCTGCTCGGCCCCATCGGCAACGGTTTTCCGGTTATAAAAAAAGAGCGTAAAGTAATTATGTGCGCCGGAGGTATTGGCACCGTACCGTTCTATCTTATAGCGAGTTCGCTCGGCGAGCGCTCTACTCTTTTAGTAGGCGCGCGCTCTAAAGAGGCGCTAACCCTTGCGCAGGATTTCCGCGCCCTTAAGTGCAAGGTAGGCATAAGCACCGAAGACGGCAGCGTGGGAACGAGGGGCCTTGTTACCGGACTGTTGAAGAAAGAACTGAAGAGGGCGGAAAGAGACGGCGAGACCGCACCGGATATTTACGCCTGCGGGCCCATAGGCATGTTGAGGGCGGTAGCCGGAGTGGCCGAGGCCGCAGGAGCGGACTGTTTCGTCTCGTTAGAGCGAAGCATGGCGTGCGGAATAGGGGTTTGCCTCGGCTGCGCGGTTAAGAGTTCAAGACACGCTAAAGAGCCGTCGAAAGGGCCGGAGTACGCTATGGTCTGTTCCGACGGCCCGGTCTTTAACGGTGGCGATGTCGAGTGGGAGAGACTTTAATGACGAACGCAGGCAAAAAAGGGCCGCAGGGCGATACTAAGGGGATTAAGAAAAGAGCGCCGTCTATGAGGGTAAATATCGGCGGGCTCAAACTCGCCAACCCGGTAATGACCGCTTCGGGCACATTCGGTTACGGTATCGAGTTCGACCCGTACCTCGATCTATCGCGCCTTGGCGGCATTGTGGTAAAGGGCCTCTCTCCAAAACCGCGTCCCGGAAACCCCGGCCCTCGAATAGTAGAGACCCCGTGCGGCATGTTGAACGCTATTGGGTTGCAGAACGTGGGGGTAGACGCCTTTATAAAAGAGAAACTGCCTGTGTTGCGCAGATTCAAGACCAGGGTAATAGCGAATATCTTCGGCGAGTCGGTTGCCGGGTACGCAGAAGTTGCCCGCAAGCTCGATAACGTCAGGGGCGTGCACGCGGTAGAGGTGAATATATCGTGCCCGAACGTAAAGAAGGGCGGCATGAGTTTCGGCGTAAATCCTAAAGAGGCGGCCCGTGTGGTTCGCGCCGTGAAAAAG
>JAJRYL010000216.1 GCA_024275855.1 Deltaproteobacteria bacterium | reverse complement strand
CGGTTACTTAACAAATAGACCAAACGACGGGCTTACCCCGTGAAAGATAGATGATAAAATCGAAACTCGATCTAAAGCTTTTAGAAAAATGCGCCGCTTGCGGCGCCTGCTTCTCAATCTGCCCGTCGTGCGTTATCATACCCGGTTACGACCCGCGGGAGGTTATAAAAGATATTCTCGCCGGGGATTTCGACAAGTGGCTTGAGTCGAAACATATATGGCAATGCCTTGAGTGCCATTACTGTCTTGAAATGTGCTACCAGCACTACGGTTTTGAAAACGCTATGACCGCGTTAAGAACCATAGCGACTAAAAAAGGGCTCTTTCCGCCACAGGTAAAACGCGGCTGGGACATGTTCGCAAAAAGTTCCCGCCTTGGCGAACCGGCCATGCCGGCGAGAAAGAAGCTCGGACTTCCGGAACCGAAGGCTTCGGGAAAGGACGAGTTTCTCAAACTGCACGCACTCGTTTTAAAGGCGCGTGAGACGGCGAATAAAAAAAAGACCGGAACTGACGACTCGGAGTGACACGCGCCTCCGGGCCTGTTCGTACCAGAACGTACGGGGCTTCGGGCGTAGCGCGGCGGGGCATGAAAACCGGCGTACTTAACAAGCGGCCTGTTCAGTCCAAGAAGTAACCGGAACAGACGAACCCTCAGCGGACGGGTAACGCCCCGGTTACTCAAACAGCGTGCGGCAATAAACCGCTCGACTATTAAAAACCCTGCCCTTGCGGCAACATATTACACCGTACCAAGTACTGCGGTAAACTTTACAGGCATCTTCACAACTACCTGAGAGGACAGACAAGAGTGAATCACGATTTTCAAAAAGATATAGCCGGATGCGGCCTAACGGGACTAATAAGCAAAAAACGGACCCGTGTGAGCGGTGCGATTATAGCAAAATCCCTTACCCTTATGACCGACAGAGGCAACGGGCTCGGCGCCGGTTACGCGGCTTACGGCATCTACCCGGACTTTGAAGAGTTCTACGCCTTCCACATAATGTACGACGTGCAGAGCGCGCGCTTTAGCGTTGAGGAGTACCTGAAAGATAACTTCCATGTAGAGAAGGTCGAAGAAATACCGACCACTCCGGTTCCGGAAATAGCCATCAACCCCCTGCTTGTGCGCTACTTTATCTCGCCGTTAAAAGATAAGGTAACCGGAAGCGGCGGCGAGGAGGACTTTGTCGTCAACGTGGTAATGAAGATAAACTCTGAAATCGACGGGGCGTACGTCTTCAGTTCCGGCAAGAACATGGGTGTATTCAAAGGTGTCGGAAACCCGTCGGTAATATCGAAGTTCTTCAGGCTCGACGAGTACGAGGGCCATATCTGGACGGCGCACACCCGTTTTCCGACCAATACCCCGGGCTGGTGGGGCGGGGCGCACCCCTTTACGCTGCTCGACTGGTCAATCGTACATAACGGCGAAATATCGTCTTACGGAATAAATAAACGGTACCTCGAAATGTTCGGCTACAAGCTTTCACTCTTAACCGATACCGAAGTCGTCGCGTACCTCTTCGATCTGCTTATCCGCCGCCACGGACTCGATGTAGAGACGGCCTGCACCATACTTGCCGCTCCTTTCTGGAAAGATATAGACGACCTCGACCCCGATGAAAAAGAGATGGTAACGGCGCTCCGGCAGACCTATGCGTCCGCCCTGCTAAACGGCCCCTTCTCGCTGCTCTTCGGGCACAAAAACGGCCTTGTGGGCATTAACGACAGAATTAAGCTCCGCCCGCTTGTCGCCGCTACAAAGGACGACATGGTCTACATGGCGAGCGAAGAGAGCGCTATAAGGGCTATCTGCCCGGTGCCTGAAAAGGTCTGGGCGCCAAGGGCCGGAAACCCGGTCATCGTTACGCTCGACAATTGATTTAACTGTGCCGTACGCGGCACTTATTGGTATAATGGATTCGCGGCAGGTTTAAAGCAACAACGACCTGAGACACGAATAAATTTTTTCAGCAATTATCTACCCCCTCTCAGTATAAAAGGGGGTACGGGAGAAGAAAAGAATGTTTAAGAGCCAGGCACCGCCTATATTCCGGGCGACAATAGATACAGATAAATGTATCCGGTGCAAAAGGTGCATACAGAACTGCGGCTGGAGCACCTATTCATGGGGCGGAGACCGCGTGCAGATAGATACCTCCAAGTGCGTAAATTGCCTCAGGTGTTATCATTACTGCCCGACCGAGGCGATAGAGATCCTTAAAGAGGAGACCCGCTTTAAAGATAACGGATACTGGAGCTACAACCATATTCGCAACATCAAGCGTCAGGCCGAGACCGGTGGAATACCGCTTACCGGCATGGGCTGCGACAGAGAGGGCACCATCCTCTTCGACCACCTTATGCTCGACGCCTGCCAGGTTACAAACCCCTCCATCGACCCGCTTCGCGAACCGATGGAGCTTAAGACCTTTTTAGGCAAAAAACCGTCGAAGCTCGAATTTACAAAAGATAAAAACGGCAAACGCAAGCTCGTTACAAAGATGCCGCCTAACCTCGAACTCGCGGCCCCCGTAATCTTCTCTCCAATGAGTTACGGCTCCATCAGCCTGAACGCGCAGAAGGTGTTGGCGCGCGCCGCGAAAGAGTGCGGCATTTTAATGAACACAGGTGAAGGCGGGCTGCACGAAGACCTTAAGCCGTACACGTCGAACATAATAGTACAGGTCGCCTCTGGCCGCTTCGGCGTAAACCCGGAGTACCTGAACGCCGGAGTAGCCGTAGAGATCAAGATCGGCCAGGGCGCGAAACCTGGCATAGGCGGCCACTTGCCGGGCGAGAAAATTCCGCTTGAAGTAGCCAAGGCGCGCATGATTCCGGTAGGAACGGACGCCCTTAGCCCCGCCCCTCAGCACGACATCTACTCGATAGAAGATCTGAGGCAGCTTATCTACGCCATAAAAGAGGCCACCAACTACAAACCGGTTTCGGTAAAAATAGCTACCGTGCATAACGTAGCGGCCATAGCTTCGGGAATAGTACGGGCGGGAGCGGACATTGTCTACCTCGACGGTTTCAGGGGCGGCACGGGAGCGGCGCCGGGAATAATCCGCGACCATCTCGGAATTCCAATAGAGCACGCGCTCGCGGCGGTCGACGACCGCCTCCGCCAGGAGGGCATACGTAACGAGGCCTCTATAATAGCGGCGGGCGGCATACGCTCGGCAGCAGACGCGGCAAAGGCGATAGCGCTTGGCGCGGACGCCGTGGCAATAGGCACGGCAGCGCTGATGACAATGGGTTGTACGCTCTGCGGAAAGTGCTACACCGGAAACTGCTCATGGGGCATCACAACCCAGAGGCCGGAACTCACCGCGCGGCTCGACCCCGAAGTATACGCCGTGCGCTTAAGCAACCTTATTCGCGCATGGGTACACGAACTTATGGAGGTGCTCGGCGCGCTTGGCGTTAACGCCGTAGAGAGCCTGAGGGGAAGCCGCGAACGGCTTCGCGGCGTAGGGCTCGACGCGCAGACGCTCGACATGCTCGGCATTAAACCGGCCGGAAGGTAACTGTTTTTTCCAACCCGGTTTTCCGGTTAAGTACAAACCCGATCGCCTATAGAGAAGACTTCAACCGAAAGATAACTTTTTTATAACGCGGCATCCGGTCAAATACGCACCCGCCACTTTTATTAAGCGGTTTATGCCGGACGGATGATAAATTTTTTTTCTAACCTGCCACGCGGGTTATTTTTTAAAAAATTTTCTGATAACAAGAGGACTGAATGTTTGAAATAGACGCAAAAGACAAGTACTACCGCGACCTGAACGAAGAGGTGCGCGCGGCAGTGGATAGTGGCGAAAAAGATATACGCCTTAAAAACGTTAACGGCCAGTACTACCTTGCCACCGGGCTTCGCGGCAAGGTAAACATAACGATAGAGGGCGTGCCCGGAAACGACCTCTCGGCCTTTATGGACGGCCCGACGGTAAATATAAAATCGAACGCGCAGGACAATATAGCAAACACCATGAATGCCGGAAAAATCGTCATCCACGGCAGCGCAGGTGACGTGCTCGGTTACGGAATGCGCGGCGGCAAGATGCACATACGCGGCGACGTCGGCTACAGGGTCGGTATTCACATGAAGGGCGTTAAGCGCCAGAGCCCTACCATAATAGCGGGCGGTACGGCAGGCGACTTCTTCGGCGAGTACATGGCAGGCGGCGTGCTCATTCTTCTCGGGCTCGACAGCCCCGAAGAGAGCCCGATTGTAGGCGACTACCTCGGCACGGGAATGCACGGCGGCACTATATACATACGCGGGCCTGTTCAGCAGAAGTACTGCGGGGCCGAGGTCGGCGTAATGGAGACCGACGCGGACGACAAAAAGGTTCTGGAAAAACACCTTAAAGAGTACTGCGCGGACTTGGGGCTGGACTTAAAAGAGGTGATGAGCCGCCCGTTTAAAAAACTTATACCGGTCTCTTCACGCCCGTACGGCAACCTCTACGCCTATTAACCCGACTTTTTCTTTTTTTATTAGCCATACCGAAACGCCTGTCCGCCCCCCGGACAGGCGTTTTTCTTCTCACCTGTTAAAACACGGAGACAGACAGGTAGAAGCACCCTGCAATCACTTTAAAAACAGCTGCTTACCAGCCCTTCCATCCTACCCGGAACAGACTGACCACCCCCTACACAACCCATTACCTCTTGACATAAAGAGGCCAAGAAAGTACTATATAGATGGAAAAATGGAGGTTATTTCTGGTGAAAGACTTCGACAACCTTGAACAACGGCTCGACCTTCTGCTCGGCAGGTTCGATGTTCTGCATGCTCAAAACGCGGACTTGAAAGAGAGGCTCGAACTTAAAGAGCTTGAACTCAAGAGCCTGAAAGAGAAGATAGAAAGGCTTGACGCCGAAAAATCGATTGCACGCGATAAGGTAACGAACATCTTGCAAAAGATAGAGGGACTTACTCAAAGCGCTTAAGGTGAGGTTTGACGCTGCTATGGAGATTAAGATTAACGGGCACAAACTGGTAGTTAAAAGCCCCGATGGCGACGAACATTTGAGGATAGTCGAAGATTACCTAAACAGTAAGATAGAGGAGGTTAAGGAGAAGACCAGGGCCGCGTCAACGCTCGATCTTGTACTACTTGCGGCCTTGAACATAACCGGAGAGGTAATAAAGAGCACAGAGGCTCTGAACGAGACAAAAAAGAGAAGCAAAGAGATAAGTAAGCAGATAGACAGGCGGCTTAAACTGGCATAAAGTTTTCCCCCTGCTCTGCTCGTGATCGATCTGTATAATTCAGAACCAATGTTATTCGATCAGGGAGCCTTACCTGGGCAGCGGACGGCATGCCCTGCAAAGGGACGTCGGAAGCTGCACACAAGGCACCCACCTGTCAGACAGGTTCGAATTTCTATCGACACGGCACCAGCGGGGGGGAATTTTTTCAACATCAGCCACAAGGGGCTTAAAGTTTTCTAAGGGACTAAAAAAGTTTCGTGGAGTTAAAGGCTTTCAAGGGGCTTAAAGTTTTTCAAGGGACTGAAAAAGTGTCGTGGATTTAAAGGCTTTCAAGGGGCTTAAAGTTTTTCAAGGGACTGAAAAAGTTTCAGGGAGTTAAAGCTTTCAAAGATCTTAAAGCTTTCAAGGGACTGAAAAAGTGTCGTGGATTTAAAACTTTCCTAAGGGCCTTAAACAGTGTTTAGAGTATCCAGCGGTGAGTTTAAGGGGTGCAAGCGGTTCCAAACAACTCTTCCTGACTTTTAAAAACCTGTTTTCCAAAGCTCCCGGAAACCGCTCCAGGGCGCATTAAATATCAACATCCGGGCGGTATCTAAAAGAGGTTATGCCGACTAAGATTAACGGGGCGGTATCAAAATAAGTCCGTGCCGACCAAGACACCTGACGGCACTATATGAATACTCCGCAACGGCCGCTCAACCCGTCTTTACCTTTACGGCATGTTATTGGCCGGTATCTACGAGGTTTTATCTCTCTACCGGTATTCGGGTATCGGGCTGCGGCAGGTTTATACTCGGAAGACCAACAGAAGGTCTTTGGCTTTTCATACGGATAGAACCATACAGCACAAGCCACACTCTATTTAGAGATCAGAACCGGCTTGGCAGTATTAAAAGTATACTCCACCTGTCGAGCAGATATACTCAAGCCCTCTTTTTTAAACAGAGCACAAAGCCTGTTGTTATAAACGGTCAAAAACAGAGTCTCTCTTTTTGAACTCTTGATAGTAGCTGAAGTTTTACCTCGTCTCCTCTTTTTTTTTAACACTCTCCTCTATCTCCACAACTATAATTTCGCCTGACCCTCTTTTCAGGTACCGCTCTTTTTTTGGGCGGTTGAACCGAGCGTAAAAAATAGCGAACCTTTAATAATGGACAACTCGAAGACAAAAGCCAACCTTCGAAGGCATCTTCTTAAAAGCCGCCGGGCTCTATCCGTTACGCGCGTTAACGAGCTGAGCAAACGCATAGAGG
>JAJRYL010000215.1 GCA_024275855.1 Deltaproteobacteria bacterium | reverse complement strand
TTGGCGTCGCTGATAGTTGCGGCGCCTTTTTACTGTTCCGGTTTTACATGCAATATAAATAAACTTTGTCGGCTCCGCAAGTAGTTGTTGAGTTTTTCTTTTTCTGCCCTCTCTCTATACTCTTCTTTTTACTTTCCATCAGATACAACACAAGTCTACTTGTCGCCAAACAGGCGCTTAAGCTCCGCCATAGGGTCTGGCGCGGTTGTATCTGTCGGCGTATTATCTTTGGAAAACTCGAAGTATTCGCAGAAGTTGGCACGCTCTTTTTCGACCACCCGCTCGGCGTTAGGCTCGGCGCATTCGTTATAATTCGTCGGGTCGTAAAAGCGGCAGTTGCGGCATACCTTTATATCGGCGCCGCACGCCGCGCACTCGGCGCCTCTTGCCGGAGGCAGTTCTGTAGAGAGCTTTGCCTTGCATGAAAAACAGGTGCCCATTCGTTGCCTCGCTCTTGCCTTCTACTAACGATTATGAAAGTTCCATAAAGCGGAATGTGTCCGATGGAGCGCGCGATGTCATCTCTTCGCTGATGAGCAGCCATGTATAAACGCCTACGGGAATCGAGAAGAGGAATTGCGCCATGCCGGTCAGGCTAAAGAGCGTGTCGCCGGTTATAGCGCCGGCAGGGGCCGTTAAACCCAACACGAACGAAATTTTCAAGAGTATCTGCGACCAGAGCCCGGCGTAGATACCAACGCTTAAGAGCCACCAGCAGATACTTATCAGGACCAGCCAGTAGAGCCCGGCCCTTTGTCCCTTAAGGCGGTACGACCGCCACGGCAGTACCGTCAGCACGGTTGCCGCAAGTACGCTCCATGCCGATACTATCGTGTACGGGTTTGTAAAGTCGTGCAGGTAGCCGTACATTTGATGAAAGAGGCTGATGCCGGAGAGCAGCAGTACAGAGAGCACCATTCTTCTTGCGTAGGCCATTGTCATAGGGCTTCTGTATGCGGGGTCGAAACGCCTGCGTCTTCTGTTCGTCACTTTGTTCCCTTCCTTCGTCCCTGCCGGGTTATATAACCCGGTAAGAAAGATAATAGTATTACTGCTTGAAAAATTCTTCCGTTCTTCTTAAAAATACTGTTCTTTACTTTAGCCGCACTCTTTTTTTATGATGCAGCTCGACATCTCTCGTGCGGCCTTCTGCGCCTTCTCTATACCCATGTCCGGGTCCGTAATGTAGCTGAGCACAGTGGTTATAATGCTGGAGTGGAGCACGAAGGCCGTGTCGTTATTAATTAGGGGCTGTTGTCTCTCTTTGCTCTTGTTATGCGTCATAAGGCGCGATATGTGGCCGAGAACCGATGAGTTTTCGCCAAAGAGTTTTGCCGCCCTTACGCTGTCTTTGAAAAGGCCTGAGAACATCTCGCACCAGAGGCTTTTATCGTACGATACGAAGTCGCCGAGATAGGCGTCCGAGTAGGCGTGCAGGCGTTTCAGGGTTATTTTAGAGCTGTTCTCCGCCTTTACGACCGCCCTTTGCGCGTACTTCTCCGTTTCGTTATGGAGCACCGCAACGACTATATGGCTCTTCGAGTCGAAGTAGTTGTAGATAGTGCCGACGGCAGCCTCAGCCCTCTCGGCAACCTCTTCCATAGTAGAGGAGTTAAAGCCGCGCTCGTTAAAGAGGGTGAAGGCCGCCTCTACTATAGACGCCTCGGTGCGCCTCTTTTTTCTCTCTCTCAGTCCGCAGGTCGCCATCTTTCTTCTTTATTATAATTGTAAGTAAGTTGAATTACTTCATATTTGCAATTACTATATTTTTATAATAGATTCATAATTCTGTCAAGGGTAATATCTCTTACGGTTCGCCCGTTTCCGGTACGCATAAAGTAGAAAACAAGATAGAGTGGGCTGATATTACAAATAACTGGCGAAGAAGGAGGGAGCTTTGAGAAGTAAAAAAAAGGGCTTGAGTTAGCCTGCTGGCAGGCGGATCATGGGGAAGGGGGCGAAGAGGGTTGAAGTGAAGAACTTGAATGAGATTTCGGGGTGTAGCTTCTACGGGGCGCTTAAGTGAAAACGATTTGCAATTTCACTTGACAATGATATTCAAAATCAGTATAATGGTAAACATTCCTACAGCTCACGGCGGGCTGTAAGGGTATTGCCCACGGCGGGCTTTCAGGCGAAGGAGCCATACGGTATAAAGTTTTTTTCAGTTCTGTAACCGCGCCTCCGTTGTGCTCATGGATTATAACACGGGGTAGATCAAAGGTTATAATCACGTAGTGCAGGAGGGGAGTCCGCTATGTTCGCAAGCGCAATTATCACATTCAGAGAGGTTTTTGAGGCCGCGCTCGTTGTAATTATCGTGCTCGCCTATCTCAAAAGAACGGAGCAGTTTACATACGTTAAAACGGTATGGGCGGGAGTCGGTGTCGGTGTCGCGCTCTCCGTCTTGCTCGCTTTGCTCTTTGACACTCTTTTTGGCGGACTAAGCGGAAAGGGCGAGAAGATATTCGAAGGCGTTATGATGTTAACGGCTGTTCTTTTTATAACGTGGATGGTCGTCTGGATCTTTACCTCAAAGAACGTATCGCGCGAGATAGTCGATAAAGCTTCGCGCGCGGCGACCTCAGGCAGTTCAATCGGCATACTTCTATTAATCTCAACGGCTGTTTTAAGAGAGGGCGTTGAGACGGCGGTATTTCTTCAGGCCGCCTCATCTACAGGCAGCGCGAGCCTCTCAGGGGCGCTTTTAGGGGTCTCTCTTGCGCTTGTGCTCGCTTACGGAGTAGTTAAGGGCGCAAGGTGGATAGATATAAAGACCTTCTTCAGGGTTACGACCGCAATGCTCGTTCTTTTTGCCGCCGGGCTTACATCCCACGCACTGCTTGAGTTTCAGGAGGCGGGCCTCATCTCTCCGGTTATAGAGCATGTGTATGATATATCGTGGCTGATAGATAAGAGCGGCACATTGGGTTCGCTTTTCAATACGCTCTTCGGTTATACGGGCAGGCCATCGCTTGTTGAACTCGGCGGTTTTCTAAGTTACCTGCTTCTGTCGTACCTGCTTTATCTGTTCATGCGCAGGTCGTATATTCCCGGCAAGGGTTGACGCCCCGTTACGTTAAACAGCTTGATAAAAGCAGAGCCGGCTCCTGACACAGGGGCCGGCTTTTTTTGTGAAACGAATTCTTCTTGTTGTGTTATACTCTCGTAGGTTATCTTTAGTGCAAGCGGCGGGCAGCTATAATCGGTCGTGCGAGGGGGAGTATCTGTTATGATTCCAAAGAGGTTTAGAACGGTATCAGCCGCTGCGGCGCTCGGTCTTTGCCTGTTAGTGTCCGGCTGCGGCGCTCTGCCTGTTACATTCCTGAGTGTGCTTCCGGTAATGGTCTCCGGAGCGGGCGGCGGAATAGCCTATACCATGACCAACGTAGCTTACCAGACGTTCAGTTTTCCAGGAGAGAGGGTGACGGCCTCTGTACATAGCGCGCTCGCCAAGATGGAGATTCCGGTGGACTCTACGGCTGAGATAGAAGACGGTGTCGAGATAGTGGCGCTTACCCGTAAGCTCTCTATCTATATCGAGATAGAGGAAATAACGCCGAGTACTACGCGGGTTAAGGTTAACGCGAAGCGGGGCGCTATACTTAAAGACAAGGCTACCGCCAAAGAGATACTTGTGCAGATAGGCGCCGTACTTGAAAAGATTCATACTGTTAAAGACGCAGAGACGAAGTAAGAGGTTTAGTTGCGGAAAATAAGAAGGATAACGGTTGTGCGGGATAAACGCGGGCAGGAGAGAAAATACCTTAGCGCCGAAACGCTTGTAAGGCACAATGGCACAGGTGAACAGATAGAGGCGGTGCTTTTAAATATTTCGAGTTACGGTGCCTGCTTCAGCACCTCAACGCACCTGAAGGGTGCGGATATGGTCAACCTCGCTCTTAAGGTAACGGCGCCGGACGGGGTAATAGAGTCTGAAGAACTTCTCTGTACGGTCAGGTGGGTAGAGCGCGATAGCGGTGTTTATACTGCCGGAATAAGTTTTGACAAGAAGATAAAAGAGGAGGCGTATCCGCTCTTTATAAAATGTCTTGAGTATACGCAGAGCCGCATGTAGGCGAAGCTCTGTTCTTTCTATCAGTTATTATGCAAAGGGGTGTACGGCTTAAGCCGTACACCCCTTTGCATTGTTGCGGCTTGCATAATAACTCTGCGCACGGTTGTGCCGCGCGACCTGAGTAGATAGGGCGCATAAAGCCC
>JAJRYL010000214.1 GCA_024275855.1 Deltaproteobacteria bacterium | reverse complement strand
GATGTAATCGCTACGCGCAGGGCCTGCGACGCTACGGGTACCGGGCTATCGCACTATATTTTAATGGACAGGAAAGGTAAGTAAGTGGGTAAGAGAAGCAGTACAGCGCCCTCAACGGGCAGGTATGTCAATATAGGTAACGGGCCTCTTTTTCAGACTATAGATATAGGCCACGCAGAGTACATGGCGGTTGTAGAGCCGGAGACCGCCTTCTGGTCGCTGGTGCGAAAGGGTTCGCTTGCGGACGCGCTAAGTGCGGGCAGCGAGCTTTTAAATGAATACAATAAAAAGGCAGCCTCTTTTACACAAGAGATGGATCTGTTAAGAGACGGCCTTAAACCGTCCGCCGTCTACTTCAACCCTACGGAGATGTGCAACCTCGACTGCCCGTACTGTTACATACCGCAGGATATGCGGCGGGACGGTAAGCATATGTCTGAAGAAGACCTTATAAGGGCGCTTGGGCTTTATAAAGAGTACTTCGATAAAACCCTGCCGGAAGGCGTACAACCGCAGATAATTTTTCATGGCGCAGAGCCGCTTTTAAACCGCGACGCGGTCTTTGCCGGTATAGAAAAATTTGCCTCTGATTTTCGTTTCGGGGTGCAGAGCAACGGTACGCTTCTTGACGGTTCCGCTATCGATTTTTTAACAGGCCGTAATGTCAGTATCGGGATTTCTATTGACGCCTCTTCCGAGATAATCGCTAAGAAGACCCGTAGAAACTGGGACGGGCAAGGGGTACAGAAAAAGGTAGTAGAGGCGATGGAGCGGTTAAGGGGTTACGAGGGCTGGAGCGTTATCTGTACCGTAACGAGTGAGAACATGGCACATCTTTCGGAGCTGGTTGAGTTTCTGCATTGTAACGAGGTGCCTACAAGCCTCTTGAATATCGTACGCTGTACTCTGCCCTCTTCGTTAGAGGTAAAACCGGATGACGCACAAGCGTCTAAGCATTTTATAAAGGCGCTCGACATGAGTTACGACCTCTTTGTGGCTACGGGAAGAAAACTTCCTATAGCGAACTTCGCGAATATCCTTCTCTCGATATTGGCGCCTACAGCAAGGCGGCTGATGTGCGACATCTCTCCTTGCGGGGGCGGCAGATGTTTTTTTGCTATGGCTCCAAACGGCGATCTTTTTCCGTGCAGCGAGTTTATCGGCCTTAAGGAATTTAAAGGCGGCAACCTCTTTAAGGGCGGGGTAGAGGGTGCGATGGCAAGCTCTCAGTTCGGGCGGGTAACCGGCAGAAGGGTCGAAGATATTACTCCGTGCCGAACGTGCGCTATACGCCACTACTGCGGCGCTCCGTGCCCGGCGGAGGCGTGCGAAAGAAACGGAAGCATGGAGAGTGTCGGGGCCTTTTGCGAATTTTATGAAGAGCAAGTCAGGTACGCTTTTCGCCTGATAGCGGATAATAAACAGGAGGCCTTTTTGTGGGACGGCTGGGACTCTGAAACAAAAAGCACCTTTTATATGAACTGCTTTTAACCCGTGGCGTAACTTTTATTCGTGAGGTCGGTTGAGCTACTGAGAAAAAAAGCAAATATGATATAGACTGCTTTTAGCCCGTAGCGTAGTTTTAGCTTGTGGGTACGTTTACGGTTGTGGAAGAAGAAGTAGAGGAATAAAACGCCCGGTTTTTAAACAGTAGAGTTACTCCGGTTCAGTATGAAGTTGATTATTACTCCGTGGAAATGGTATATATTAAAATAGACAGATACAGAGTAGCAGCGGTTTTATTTCCGTCAATATAATACGAAAGGCTCGTTCGATATGATTTCAACAAAAGTTACCGATGCCCTGAATGACCATTTAAACGCAGAACTGTACTCATCCTATCTCTACCTCTCTATGTCGGCCTATGCGTCCCATAAGGGTTGGAGAGGGGCCGCCAACTGGTTTTTCGTGCAGGCGCAGGAAGAGATGATTCATGTGCAGAAGATGTACGCTTATATCGAGGATCAGGGCGCGCGCGTGATTTTGGATGAGATAGCAAAACCGCCGAGCGATTTTGGTACCCTGTTAGAGGTTTTTGAGGGTGTGTTGGAGCACGAGCGGTTGGTTACCGCCCGCATAAGAGACCTTATGACGATGGCGCTTGCCGAGAACGACCACGCTACAGAGACCTTTTTGCAGTGGTTCGTAACCGAGCAGACCGAAGAGGAGAAGTCGTCTAAAGAGGCTATTGACAGGCTTAAGCTTGCCGGAGACTCAGGACTCGCTATCTTTATGATGGATAACGAGTTTGGTACAAGAACCCTCAACCCTCCTGCCGTATAGAATTTTTTCGTAGAGTCATAAAGAAAAATGATAGATTTAAAGGCCCTTCTTTTTTAGAAGGGCCTTTTTTTGTGGACAAGAGTTGTTGTAATGCTGTTGGTTTAATTTTTCGACTCTTTTGTGCTGATTTATTGGCGGATAGAGCTTGTAGATGATAATAGAGAACCGGCTTGCGGCGTATAATCTTTTCGATAGACGAAAATAAGAGACTGAGCTTAACTAACTTCCGCTCTGTTAAAAGAATTTTTTTTTATCGTTGTTAAAAGCGCGGTGCTTATTAGACTCATGGCATCGGCATATAAATGGCGATATTTGACGGCGGGTTGGCTCGAACCGCCGACAAGGTGGTGTGTGGCGGGGTGGTGGGGTGGCGGGGCGAGACTCTATTCAGAGTAGCCTTTGAACTTTTCAGGCAGCACCTTGGTGCCCGCCATACGGTCGCCGAGGCGCTGGCCGTCGTTGTAGATGAGCAGCATCTCTACGACTATCAGCGCTATCCAGGCGAGTGAGGCGAGCACCATGCCAAAGTACGGCAAAAAGCGCATAGCGAGGTAAAAGGCGATTAAGGCGGCGAAGATAGAGTTTCGGATTATAGAGCTTTTAAGGTCGCAGAGCGTGCGTTCGTCTTCGGCGTCTATAACCCTAAGGCCGACCAAACGCTTGCCTATGCTGTGGCCGCCGTAGAGGCCGTCTGAAATTAAGATATAGAGCGCGCCGGAGATAGGCCCGACAACACCGGGCAGAAAGAGCAGTGCGCCGGATAAGAGCAGGTCTATGAGCTTGGCTATGGAGCGCTCAAGCAGAAAGTGACCGCCGAGGCTCGGTTCTCCGACCCCGATCAGACCGCCTCCCTTAAGCCTTAAACTCTCTTCTGCCGGCATAACCAACTCTCTGTATTTGTTAACAGCACGTTTTTTTACAGTATACTCTCTTTAGTAAAGAGAATAAAGGCCATTGCAGGTCTTTTAGACGCTTCCTTCATGGCAAACCGGATACCGTCGAGGTTCCAGCCCTTCTTCACAGTAGAGTTTATCGCAAGCTCTATCTCTTCATCCGTCACGGTCGATAGTTCTACTACCTTGTATTCAAGCATCCTTTAATTCTCTTTTTACATTATATAACTTTACCGCACAGCCTGCTCAGTAAAGAGTGGCCTTTACGTTGAAGAGTACTTCACTTCACCGGTTACGTTTTACCGCTTTACTGCCCGGCGCGGCTTATGATGATGTATTGAAGTAAACAAGCGCTATGGCCTTTTTACTTTACTCCGCTTTGCCACACGGCGCGGCCTATAAAGAACGGGCCCATTTCCTGAATGTAGGTAGAGGTCTGTTTTGTTTTACGCATAGTCTCTACAAGGATAGAGAGAGGCGTAAGCTCGGCTCCGATAAGCGCTATTACGAAATCGTTGTCGTTTTTGTCGATCCCCGGACAGAGCAGGCGAATATCGTGGCCGAGGTCGGCGGCGCCGAACGCGCGCCCGATTATGCCGTGCTCCATTAAAATTTCGCCCTGGGTCTTTTTATCGAGCAGCGCGAATTCGCCTTTGCGCCTTAGCGGATACCAGACGGCCCACTTCCACAGCTCGTTCATGGCGGTGCGGCGCGGTTTGTGTATAAGCCAGTCCTCAAGGTCGGCCTCGTGCCCTATGGCGTAAGTGCGCCCCAACATAGCGTACTCCGGTACGTGGGTAACGGTATCGAACTCTTTAGAGTTTAGAAGCTCGCGAAGTTCGCCGGTAAAGAACTCCGGAGACTCGTTCATGGTGAGCAGGCCGAAACCCCTGGCGTCGTTTATGTCGGCATAGATAACGGCCTCTATGCCGCTCTTTTCGAAAAGTTCTATAACCGGTTTCAAGTCGTTGCAATCGGTAAAGGCCTGAAGTTGAATATAGAGCCTGTTGTCGAGGCTCTGCCTCTCGGTCCCGCCCTCTTTTACGGCCCCTTTTTCACTTGTATCAGTGATTGTAGACATATCTATGCCGGCTACCGTGGTCGGCATGCCGCCGGTTTTAGGAATACCCGCCGGATGTCCGCCTGTTTTCGGTATGCCTGCCGGATGCCCACCGCCGGTTTTAGGAATACCTGCCGGATGTCCGCCTGTTTTAGGTATTCCGGCCGGATGACCGCCGCCTTTTTGCTCTTTGTCGCTCATAAGATGCTTTTCCTTTTGTTTGAATTTTTAGTGCACGTGTTTTGCGTTGTCTTGCCTTTGCCGCTAAAAGAACTGTTCGGCCTGTAAAGAGGCCCCCTGGCAGGCAGCCCTACGGTTAGT
>JAJRYL010000213.1 GCA_024275855.1 Deltaproteobacteria bacterium | reverse complement strand
TTTACGGCGCTCAGCATTGAAGAGCAGGTTAAACTGCTGCGCCCGGCGTACGTCTATGTAAAGAACGGCCGCCTCGACGCTCTCAGGGTCTCTACCCGGCCGGACGCCGTAACCCGCTCTGCCATCAACCTGCTTAAACGTTTTAAGGTAACAACCGTAGAGCTTGGCGTACAGTCCATGAACCCGCGCGTTCTCAAGCTCTCGGGGCGCGGGCACACCGCTAATGACTCCATCCGCGCCGTAAGTCTACTGAAAGAGGCAAGCATAAAGGTCGGTCTTCAGATAATGCCGGGGCTTCCGGGAGATACGCTCAGCACCGTTATCGCTACCGCCAAAGAGGTAGCGAAACTGACCCCGGATTTTGTGCGCATCTACCCTACGCTTGTAATTCGCTCTACACCGCTTGAAGCTCTCTACAAAAGGGGCGAGTACAGGGCATGGACAATGGACGACATGGTAACGGCCTGCGCTCAAATATTGAGCATTTTTGAAAAGGCCGCCATACCGGTTATTCGTTTAGGACTTCAGCCGACTGACGAACTTGCCGCAGCTATTGTGGCGGGGCCTTTTCATCCGGCCTTCAGAGACCTTGTTGAGAAAAGCTTAAAAAACCTCAAGGCCGCCACGTAACCATGCCCAACCCGGAAAGAGCGATATATCTTCTACGCAAAAAAATCCTCAAAAAAAAAGAGGCTCGATACAAAACGGTTCTTAAGCGGTAAGACGGGTTGCGGAGAAAAAAAGAGGGCCGGCAATCAGAGCACCGCGCTCTTTTCTTGCTCTTTGGAGAGCGGAAATTTTATTGTAAAGGTGGTGCCTGTTCTTTTATAGCTACAGACATCTATTGTACCGCCGAACTTGGTAACTATTCTGTAGACCACATAAAGGCCGAGCCCGGTGCCGAGGCCGACCGGCTTGGTCGTGAAGAAGGGGTCGAATATCTGGCTGAGTTCGGCCTCGTCAATACCGTCGCCGGTATCGGCGATAACCGCTCTTGCGAAATCCCCGATTCTCGAACACTCTATTTTAAGCGTTCCGTTACCCTCCCCTATCGCGTGAATAGCGTTGATTATAAGGTTTACGAAGACCTGTTGCAGCTCTCCGGTATTGGCTACGACAAGGCAGCCGGAGTCGAGCCGCCGCTGAACCTTTATCTTTGTAAAAGAGGCCGAATGCCCGGCCATCTTTATCGATTGCTCTATTACGCCGGAGAGATCGACAGAAGAGTGAACCTCGTTCTTAACATCGCGCGAGTAAGCCGACAGCTCCTTGACTATATTAGACGCGTTAAGAGCGTAATCTACAATGTCGCCCGCGTGCGAGTGAATAATCTCCGGCTCCTCCTCACCCAAAATTGCCTCGGCCATGCCGAGTATCCCGGCAAGCGGGTTATTAATCTCGTGCGCTATACCGGAGGCGAGCGTGCCTATACCGGCAAGCTTTTCAGACTGCATCAACTTAAAGTGCAACATCTTCTGCTCCGAGATATCTTTACCTATCCCTACCGTGCCTATCATACGGCCTTTGTCGCCCACCATCGTAGAGAGCGTAAGGCTTATATAAATCTTGCGGCCCGACTTTGACTTCATTACGACCTCACGGTTGCGCGAAGCCCATATCGCGCTGCCGGAGTCGCGCGCCTCGTTCATAACCGGAACACAGTCGTCCGGTTCGTCGTAAAGCATAAAAACACCAAGCCCTACTACCTCCTCTTTTCCGTACTCTAAAAGCTTCTCGGCCTCTTTGTTGAACTCGACGATCCTGGCGTCTATATCCGTAGTAACTATTATAACCCTTGAGTTATCGAGGATTCTCTGGAGATAACCGCGTGTTTCGCTAAGTGTATTGTAGGTATCTATCAGGTTTGAATTGCTCTCTTTCAAGCGGGAGTAAAGGGTGTTCTTCTCCCTGATTATCGCCCACGCCACCAACAGTGCCGCAAGCGGCAGTACGGCGATAATACCAAGGGTCCATATAAGCCTCTGAATAAAGAGCAGCAGCGCAACCCCTTCGGTTGCGGAGAGCTTGACCTTCAAAATACCGGGCAGGACCGAATCCAACGCGCTGCACTCTTCGCACCCGGGCTCTCTATACAGGGGGATGTACTGCGTAAAGGTGCTGTAATCGCGGCTGAAGAAGCCGGTTCTTCTTCCCGTTACGACAACTCTTTTAAAGACCTCAAGCTCTTGCGCTCCGACAGACCCGACTCCTGCGCCCTCTGCCGCCGGCTCCGCGCCAAGTATCTCCCTGCCGTTTATATCGAAGATACCTGTCTCGTCCACCCCCGACATAGAGCTGTAAGCGAGCAGACGCGCATAACTTTTTTTGCTGTACCCTTTGCCCATAAGATCGACCGCGGCTCTCGCAACCAGGTCGGCGGTAAGCTCCATCTTCTGTACGGACTCTACTGTTACTCTTTTTTTAAGACCTATTGAACTGTAGATGAAAAAGACGGAGAGCGCGATCATGCAGGTTAGAAGGGCGATAACCACGTAATTGAGCGTAGAGCTTTTTCTAAAAAGTGCCATACCTAAACTCCGGCGGCAAGAGCCCTGTTTATAACATCGAGAAGATCCTCTTTCATAAACGGCTTCATAAGGTACTCGAATACACCGCGCGCCATAGCTTCATCTACGACTTCGGGGTCTATAAAACCGGAGACCACCACTACGGGCAGCTCCGGAAACCTCTCTTTAAGCATACCGATAACCTCAGCGCCTTCCATGTCAGGAAGTTTGAGGTCGCATAATATAAGATCGCACTCTTTAGAGACGACGGCCAAACCCTCGGCAGCGGTCGAGGCGGCCTCGACAACGTAACCGGCCGCGCGCAGATGGATTTTAAGAACCTGCCTTATGCTGGCCTCGTCATCTATAACAAGTATCTTTTTAGCGCAACCCACGTTCTCTCACCACTCTCTCTTACTCGTAAGCGGTACGCCGCCGGAACAGACAAGCGCGGCTCAGTTCTTCACATACGAATAGACCTTCGAGTCTATAAAGAGTCTGACGAGCCCGGCATCAAGCTGTGTACCGGCCACTCTCTCCATCTCTTCAAGAACTATTTCAATGGCAAGCCCCTTGCGGTACGGCCTGTCGCTGCTCATAGCGTCGTACAGGTCGGCCACCGCTATTATCCGCGCCTCTACGGGAATTTTGGTTCCGGCTATGTTTTTCGGATAACCGGAACCGTCGAAGTTTTCGTGATGCGCCGCCACTATAGAGGCCACGCCGTCCATAAGCGGAATATCCGAGAGCACCTTCTCGGCTATAGCCGGGTGCTCGCGCACCTTGGCGCACTCGGCCTCGGTAAGCGGCCCCTCTTTATTCAAAATAAGCTCGTTAACGCCGACCTTGCCAAGATCGTGCAGCAAAGAGGCGTACTCAAGCAGTTCAAGACGCTCGGCGCTCAGCCCGGCCTTGCGTCCAAGCTCAACGCAGAGATAACGCATGCGGTTGCAGTGGCCTCTCGTATACCTGTCCTTCGCCTCGATAGTCTCGGCAAGCACATTGGCAAACTGTATAGACATCGACTTTATAGCGCCATAGGCGCTCTCAAGTTCTTTCGTCTTTATCCTCAGCTCTCCTGTACGCTCCCTGACTTTATGCTCAAGCGAGTGCTGATACTGCGTATTCTCCAGCTCAAGCTGTCTGTTTCTTAAAAGCAGATCCCTGTAATCGAGCGCCTTTTGAATGGTGCCGAGAAGGTCGTCCTTCCTGACCGGTTTCATTACGTAGTCGAACGCGCCCTTCTTCATAACATCAACGGCGGTAGCGGTATCTGTAAGGCCGGTAAGCATTATTACCGGCGTATCGAAACGCTCCCTCGTATACTTCAGGATATCGACGCCATCTACCTCCGGCATCTTTATGTCGCAGATGAGCAGCTCGAACTCCGTCTCTTCAAGCGTATCGAAAATACCCTTTCCGCCCGGCGACTGCACAACGTCGTAACCGGCCCCGGTAAGATGGGTCTTTAAAACCTTACGTATCGGCTCCTCGTCATCGACTACAAGTATACTTCTTCTCACTGCTTCCATAACATCCCTGATTTAAGGTGAAGTTTGAAAAAACCGGTTGCCTTATCCGCTATACTGCTCTTTTGAGCAGAGAAAAAAGACTGTTTTTGCCTATATTTCTATATATCGGTTTTCTCCCGTAAAAGTTCAGCTAAAAAGGGCGTACGCCGGCAAACCTGCCGCACAGAAGAGACTCTATAAACTCTATAACGGACTTGAGCTAAAAGCTGTGACCACAGACACCGCAGCTCCCGATACCTGTTGACTGATCTCCGTATTTAGGGTATTTATTAGAGTTCTATACCCTATTATTTAAAATGCAGAGCACAAAAGAGAGAGAGCATGAAAAAAAGGACTATTCATACATTACTTATCATTATGGTACTCTTTACCCTTGCCGGATGTAAAGAGCCCGATTTCAAGGCCGAGAACGAAGCCCTTACCGAAAGGGTAGCCGAGCTTAGTAAAGAGAACCTGACGCTTAACGACAGAATAGAAGGTCTGAAAAAGAGACAGGAATACTTTCCCGCCGAGGTTAAAAGGCTTGAGGCCGAAAGGAACGCCCTGGCGATTGAACTGAAGGCGTTAAAATCGAGGTCTGCCGTAAAAAAACGCAGAAGAAGAAGGTAAGCCGGAGAGTACTCATAAGTATTGAAAAAAATTACGTTTTACATTGACAATAAATCTCCGCTCTTATAAAATTTTACTTCAGAAATAGACCGGTTATACCGAACCTCTATTATGCCCTGAACTGTATCGGCAGGCTCTTTGCATATTTAAAAAATACCTAATACAGTCACAAAGGCTGCCCGTTTTACGATTGCGTAAACAAGTATCGGCAGGCTCTTTGCATATTTAAAAATATCTAATACTGTCATAAAAGCTGCTCGTTTTACGATTGCGTAAACAAGTATCGGCAGACTCTTTGCATATTTAAAAATATCTCTTCTACCGGAAGCCGTTACCGCCCTAAAAGCCTTACAGGTTTCACACACGCAATTGCGTTGTAATCGCCCGACTTGCACAGGTAAAGCGCTCATAAAACCACCCAGAGGATACATAAATGGTTCGTCAGGGTCTAAAAGCCAAAATAGTAGCCCTCGCCATAGGCATCAGCATAATCGGCCTTGTAGTGCTCGTCTACTCCGTTATTAAGGAGCAGGAGAAGAACCTGCTGCGCGAGAGGCTGCACGCCAGCGAACTTATGGCCGAACCCATACTCAACACCATATACAAAGATATGCTCGAAGAGCGCGCGGACATGGCGCGTTTTTTAATAGCGAGGCTAAAGACGGTAAAGTACGTCGAGAGGGTTCAAATAATCCGGGCAAACGGCGTTGAAGAGGCTTTTCAGGACTATAAAACAATACGCGCCGTTAAAAAGGAGTTTGGCGAGATCAAGGATGAGTGGAAGATAGACCACCCGAATACGCTAAATAACGTGGCAAAAGGCATACACGACGTAAAGTTTCAAAAGGCCGCCGCCAGGTTCCGCAGCGGAGATAAAGAAGCCGTCTACTATATAGAGCACGAGGGGGAGCGGAGCCTCTTTACCTACCTGCAGCCGATCATAGCGAAACCTAAGTGCAACTCCTGCCACGCGCGCGAAGAGAGCGCGCGCGGCATCTTAATGATTTCCACCTCTCTCGACGAGATGTACGGCTTGCTCGCCAAAGCGCGCAACCGGTGGATAATTCAGGCCGCGGTTACTCTCGCGGTTATGACCATACTATTGTGGCTGCTTATCAGCGGTGTGGTAACGCGGCCTATAGACAGAACCGTAAAGATGCTTCGCGACATAGCGGAGGGCAAGGGAGACCTTACAAGAAGGCTCGACGTATCAGGAACCGACGAAATGGGAATGCTCAGCCGGTGGTTCAATACCTTTGTAGAGGGGTTGCAGGTTATGGTGAAAGAGATACTCGGACTATCGAGCGGAGTCTTCACCGCATCCGAAAAAATTCTCTCTTCATCCGAAGATATAATGACAGGCGTACAGAAGCAGCTTCGCGCCGCCGAAGAGACGTCGAGTTCCATTAAAGAGATGGACCACTCCATTATGACGGTAGCCGAAGAGACCACGGCGCTAAAGGCCTCTTCTACCGAAGTCTCGGCCTCTGTGCGGGCAATGGCCACCGGGGTGGACGACGTACGGCTCAATATAGAAAAACTCTCCTACTCCAGCTCTTCAATCACCTCATCCATTAATGAGATCTCAATATCGATAAACCAGGTAGCCAACCACCTCGACGATCTTTTCGAGAGAACCGGAGATGTCGTTTCAAGCGTTATAGAAATCGGCGAGCGGGTAAAAGAGATAGAGAACTACTCGAAGGCTCAGGCCGAGATAGCGGAAGAGGTGCGTGAAGAGGCTGTCGAGCTCGGCCTCTCTTCGGTCGTAAAGACCCGTGAAGGCATTGAGTCCGTCAGCGAAGAGGTCAGCGCCACGGCAATGGCGGTAAACAGGCTCGGAGAGAGGAGCGAAGAGATAGGAAAGGTTATTACGGTAATTAACGAAATCGCCGACACCACGCATATGCTCGCGCTAAACGCCACTATACTCGCCTCGCAGGCCGGAGAACACGGAAAAGGTTTTGCCGTTGTGGCGCGGCAGGTAAAAGACCTCGCAACAAAAACCACTATCGCCACCAAGGAGATTACGGGCCTTATAGGCCACGTGCAAAGCGACGTAAACAGCGCCGTTGATTTTATGCACCGCTCGTCGGAGAGGGTTGCCGACGGGGTACGCCTGTCGCGCAACGCCCAGGAGGCGCTATTAAAGATACTCGAATCCACACGCCGCTCATTCGACATGGCCAAACTCATTGAGAAGGCTACTATAGAACAGACAAAAAGCGTGGGGCAGATATCGAACTCCACGCAGATGATCAATACGATGGTGGAAGATATTAAGACCGCCGCCGAAGAACAGTCGAAAGCCTCACAGGAGATACTTAAAGATACGGTACAGATGAAGGCTCTCATGGAGCAGGTTAAGGTTACCACCAACGGGCAGGCGCGCGACTCAAAAGACGTTACGGAAGCCATTTTACGTGTCGCGGAAAAGATCAACACCGTGGCAGAGGCGACAAGCGAACAGATGATGTTCTCTAAAAGGATAATATCCGCTATCAATACGGTTAAATACGCGGCGGAAGATAACGCTAACCTCGCCAACAGTCTCGAAAAGACGGTAAAAGACATGAATAAACAGGCCGATACATTGAAAAACAGTGTGAAAAGCTTTAAGACCTGAGAATTTTCGCGTTTCTTAAAAGGAGGCACAACATGTTCGGATTCAGGTTACTATTTTTTATGTTTTTTTTGAATCTCGTCTTTTTCTCTCCAGTTTACGCCGCACAGACCGGAGGGCGCGGAGCAGAGCTTGTAGACTGGACAACTATAGATTCATCCCCGGTGCTGCTGATCTACTCCGGTATAACATCATGGGAGTTTCTAAAGAGCAAAGACCACAGGCTCGGAGCCCGCGCCATTAACCGAGGCCGCAAAAGCTGCCGCCACTGCCACCTCTCCGACGACGGTGAACTCGACATGGAAGTAGCCAGTATCGTAACAGGCGCGTTAAAGAAAAAACGGTCTCACGAATACTTTGAGCCGGAGCCTATTCAGGGCAAGGCCCCGACCCTTGCGGCAAAACTTCAGGCGGCCTACGACGACACGTTCCTCTATATTCGCATCGAGTGGCTCTCGGAAGGCAACGGGTGGAAGAATAACTCCGTCAACGGTATTCCCGACAGGGTCTCTTTGCAGGTAAACGGTACAGAGCCGGCATTTAAAAGGTACGGCTGCTTTATAGCCTGCCACTCAGACGTTAGGTCGATGCCCAAGAGCCCGTCGAAAAAAGAGGTGCTGGCAAACAGGTTCTACAAACCGCTTGGCAGAGACGACGTGCGCCTCTACGCGTTCTACACAAAGGACGCCTGGAACCTGCCGCGTCCTAAAGCGGAACTTGCTAAACGGCGCAAGGCGGGCGGGCTGATCGACCTCTGGACAATAGAGTTTCACAACAAAAAGACGGTAGATAAAGACGGATCGATCTTCTCAGACAGGTTGTGGCAGAAAAAAAAGATGGTCGAGGGAACCGGTTCATGGGCCGGGGCGGGCTACTCAGCGGTCTTTAAAAGAAGGCTCGGCAAGGGAGGCCCGAACGACGTAACAATTAAAGACGGCTCGGTGGTCTCAATCGGGGTGGCCATACATGACGACGCCACCGAAGCGAGAAAGCACTACGTCTCTTTTCCGCTCACAATCGGTCTCGGTGTAAAGGCGGACTTAAAGGCTGAAAAGATCAAGTAACGGCGCGCGGCCTGTTTGATTTGCCGAAACCGGCGGGTTAAAGACAAAACTTTTACGGGTTAAGACGGAATATGACAAAAAACAGCTTAATATCGAGGTCTGCAAAAGAGAGAGCGCTCCGACGGCTACATTTAAAACCGCGCTCATTAACGCTGCTCTCCACGCTCTTTATCACTCTCTTTACACTATTCGTACCAACAGACGCCTCTGCCATTCCAGCCTTCGCGCGCCGCGTAGGGCGCGACTGCTCCTACTGCCACAACATGTTCTCCAAGCTGAACGAAACCGGGCGGGTATGGAGGGCGAACGGACTAAGGTTCGAAGCGGAAGAGGAGTGGCAGAAGGTAAAAAAGATAGAGACGATACCGGTCTCCGTAGAAATCGAGATAGAGGCAAGCTACAATAACACAACGGCCTCAGGGGCCGGGGCCACCTCGTCCGACATGGTTATAGAAGAGATGGAACTGCTCTCCGGCGGGGCGTTCGGCAAAGAGGGGCGTGTTTCGGCCTACGGCGTCTTAGGGGTGCAACAGGCGGAAGACGGCACCTTCTCGTCCGTGATAAATAACGCCTATATCCAGATAAACGATCTTGTTGGCGAAACAGGCACTGGCCTGTTGAACCTGAAGGCCGGTAAAAGTAGTTTCGGCCTGCCTTTTATCGCAGACTATCAAAAAGCTATAGTCAACCGCTACCTTGCCGATAGCGCCCTCGATATACTGACCCGCGGGCTCAGAATGGTAGAGCTGAACGGAATAAAGGTAACGGCAGACGAAGAGTCGTGGAGCCCTACCCAAACCTACGCAATAGGTTTGGCAAGAGAGAACGTGCTTAGCAGCCATAAATTCAAATCTTTCTACGCGCGCTACGCCCTTAGCTTTAAAGAGAGGTACGCCATTGGCGCGCTCTACAGAAGAGGGCTCGAAACAGATGCCGCCGGAACCTCTGATACAGCATACGACAAGGTCGGTCTCGGAGCCGAGGCCGATCTTGGAAAGGTTGTGATAACCGCCGGATACTTCGCCGTTAGGCACAAAACCGGCCCCGACAAAAACAATTATATGATCGAGGCTCTATATATGCCGCTCTCTAAAGTTGGCTTCGGCGCCCGTTACGACCTGTTGAAAGAGAACGGCAGGCAGAGCGTGGTGGCAACTTCGCTAATGGCGCGGTACAATCTACTAAGCAACGCCTACGCCCAGATAGAGTACCGGGGGCTTAGAGATTACGGACACGTTACCGGCGGTAACGAAAAAGAGGATAAAGTGCGCCTGTTTCTCGTGGCGCTCTTCTAAATGACCCTGTCGCTAAACAGAATATCGGAAAGACAGAACGCTTTACTCAAATAAGACACAGGTTATATATAGTATGAGCCAACTAAATGATATTGAAACCCTGAGTTCGGACATAAACCGGCTGAAGATAGAGTACGAACAGTACTTTATGCGCGTATTAAAACGCGAACCGTTAACACTGCGCAACGATATAGACCGAAGAATCCTTATCTACTCGAATAAAAATCTCTCTAATACGGCGTTAAAGTTTCGCCTTAACAGTATGGTCGCAAAGTACAATACCTATAAACAGTACTGGGTGCGCACACTACGAGCTATCGAAGAGGGCACCTATACAAGAAGAACCGAAGGCAGCGGCGGAGCTGGCACGGTAAAGGCTAAAAGAACGGTTCCTGCCGGACAGACATGCACCGACCCGGTAGAGAAGGCGTACAGAGAGTATATTGAGACTCGAAAACAGCAGAACGAATCTGTCAAGGGCCTGAACTTCGAGAAGTTCTCAAAAAACCTGGAGGCCTCTAAAAAGAAGGTGGAGCAGAAGTACAAGACTAAAGAGGTAGAGGTAAAGGTATCCGTAAAGGACGGAAAGACCCGTTTAACGCTAAGACCGAAAAAAAAAGGATAACCTCTTTTTTGTCCCGGAGCAAAATCGATCTATCCGCTTTTAAAAGTAATATAACGGCCAAACCGGCGACTAAACATTACCGAGCCTGCGTACTGTAAAAAAAAACTGATCAACCGGAGCCGACTAATACTCTCTTCTCCTCTTTTTTTATCTATACTCGCCACTCTATTTTTACTAATATGTAACCTTCATAACCGCCGGCAATGCCGGTCGGGGGTACCGGGACTCGTACTTCAACCCGGTACCTAAGTACTTTTTAATACCGCAACACTTCAAATTGGTGAGTCTGTGTTTTTCCATTATATAACTACGGCTATCGGCGTAACATTTGCGCTCGGCGCTATTATCGGCCTTATAATTATAGTTGACCGGCGGGCGGAGGGGCAGACGAGCAACGCAACGCTCTGGGGTATGCTTGTGCTGCTGACCGTCATGGTATCGTACTGGGGACTTGGCGGTTTTCTGCTCTTCGATATAGACGAGGCGATCTTTGCGGAGGCGGCAAGGGAGATGGTCAAGACAGGCGACTACCTTACACCGAGCTATAACTTCGTTCCCCGTTACGACAAACCTATTCTGATCTACTGGCTAATGGCTTTATCGTACAAGCTCTTTGGCGTTAGCGAATTCTCGGCGCGCTTTTCCGCGGCCTTTTCAGGCTCGCTTCTTGTGCTCTTTACCTTCGGTTTTGTCAAACGGGTTCGCGGCGCTCTTCCCGCGCTCTTTGCCGCCCTCGCGCTGCTATTAAATATCGGGTACTTTGTCTACTCTCACGCCGCCGTAACCGACATTACGCTCTGCCTGCTTATAGGCTCTTCCATCTACGCCTTCTATCTCGCCATTCACACCCGAAAAGACCGATGGATCTATTGTGCATGGGCGGCTGCGGCGCTTGCGCTATTGTTAAAAGGGCTTGTGGGTCTCTTTCTGCCTTCGGCAATAGCCATACTCTACCTGCTCTTGTCAAGGAATGTGCGGGAGGTCAAAAGATTTATTAAGCTCCGCTACATACTGCTCTTTTTACTCATCGCGGCGCCGTGGCATATTGCGGAGTTCTACGTTAAAGGGTGGGAATTTTTCGATTCATTCGTAATGAAACATCAGATTCTACGCTATACAAGCGGCTTTAAGGGCAAGAGCGGCCCCTTCTACTACTATGTTCCGATTATAGCGATCGTCTTCTACCCGTGGGCGGCCTTTATACCGGCCGGCATTAAAAGAGGGGTGAACGAGTTTAAAAAAGGTAACGGAGGGCTTTATCTACTGAGCTTAATCTGGTTCGTCTTTGTCTTGTTCTTCTTTTCATACGCAGCCACCAAACACCCCAACTACATACTTCCGCTGCTGCCATCCGTCGCTATAATGGCCGGGTGCGTAGCCGCTGAGTACGTGCAGCGAAAGCGCGGTACACTGGGAAAAGGGGCCGGCATATATATTATGGGCGGCCTTTCTGCCCTTATTGCGGCAGCTCTTTTCGCGCTGCCGTTCTTAAACGTAAAGATGGATATGGCGCTCGAACCGTGGTTCTTCTTCTGCCTTGGCGCGCTCTTTCTTGTAAACGGACTCTTCTCAATAATAGCATGGTCAAGACCTCTCTACTCGTTATCCGGCATGGCTGTTATTATGTTTTTAACGCTTATTTTTCTTCGCTCCACCCTTATTACAACCGCAAGCGACTCTATGCAAAGAGCGCTTTACGACTACGGTACTTATCTGAAATCTATAAATAATGTACCGCACGTAATAACATACGAGATACATAAACCATCGGTCGCCTTTTATGCAAAGCGTAAAGTAGAGCGGATTAGCAGAGGACAGGTAGACGACTTTATGAAAGAGGCGGGCGGGCAGCCGGTAATAATTATCACCAGCGAGAAGAGGTACGCCGAGCTTAAGCGTGCCTCGGAGTTTGAGGTAATCGACCGGCGAGGCGGTTATATTCTGATAAGCAACGCTAAGTCGCTCGCGCCGGTTCCTAAATACAGACCTTAAAACGCAAACGTAATATT
>JAJRYL010000212.1 GCA_024275855.1 Deltaproteobacteria bacterium | reverse complement strand
GGCGCAAAAGAGGTATGCACCGCGAAGCCGCGAAACAGTGCCTGCTCGCCGGCAAGGCGCAACACAACAAAGAGTCGTATACCGAGTCAAACCTGTCTGTGCCTATTAAGCTCAAACGGGTCGTCTGCGGCGTTATCGTTCTCTCTGTTCCTAATGAGGCGCCAAAAGAGAGCAGGGCTGCCCTTAAAAGGCTTGGGAAATTAGTAAGCCATTTTTCTTCTATAATTATTAACGCAGAAATATTTTCCGAACTCGACAGCCGCGTTAATCACCTCTCCGCGCTTCATGAACTCGGCGTACTGCTCACCTCCACGCTCGACCGCAGGCAAATCCGCACGCAAACCATAGAGTCGCTTATAAAACTTATGCGCACGGAGACCGGCTCTCTGCTGCTTATCGATGAAAAGACGAACGAACTCTACTTTGACGTCGCGCTCGGCGCGAAAGGCAAGCGTATTATGCGCACCCGGCTCGGCATGGGCGAGGGCATAGCGGGCTGGGTGGCCAAGAACGGCGCTCCGGTTATTATTCCCGACGTTATGAAAGACGACCGTTTTCTTTAGAGCATCGATCAAAAAAGCAAGTTCAATACCCGCGACATGATCTGCGCGCCGGTAAAGATACATGGCAAGGTCATAGGCGTTATTCAGGCGATAAACAGAATAGGGGTAACCGGTTTTACGAGCGATGACCTCAAACTCTTCCAGCTCTTTGCCAACCAGGTAGCTATTGCGCTCGATAACGCCCGGCTTTACGAAGAGGTGCAGGAGACCTTTTACGCAACCTCAGAGGCGTTGGCCGAAGCTATAGAAAAACGCGATCCGTATACCGGCGGCCATACAAAAAGGGTGCTCAAGTACTCGCTTGCCATAGCCGAGGAGCTTGTACTCGATATAGAGACGACCGAAACTCTAAAGCTCTCCGCCGTGCTGCACGACATCGGAAAAATAGGCATAACCGACAACATACTCGGAAAAGACGCCCCTTTAACCGATACGGAAGTCTCCGAAATGAATAATCACACGAAGCTCGGTGTTGAGATAATAAAGCACGTTCCGCAACTGAAGAAGGTTATACCCGGCATACGCTACCATCACGAAAGAGTAGACGGCTTCGGTTACCCGGAGGGCACGAAAAAAATTCCGCTTATCGCAAGGATAATCTCCGTTGCCGATACCTTTGACGCAATAACCACCACAAGACCATACAGAAAAGGGCTGCCTATAGATCTTGCTTTAAAGGAACTGAAGACAAATAGCGGCAAACAGTTCGACAGACCGGTGGTTAACGCCTTTGTGCGTGCCCAGAAAAAGGGCAAAATAACCAGAAATAGGTCGAAAAATAGCATAAAACTGACAAAAACAGAGATTATTTCGCATTAGCCAAACAACAGGCACCTCTATTTTTCTATTTATCTATTATTTTATATAAACCCGAAAATGCCCTATAATAGCCTTAAAATTGCTTAAAAGTGCCGTTTTTAGCAAATACTCCCAAAAGAAGGGTGACACGCTTTTAAAAGTGTAATATACTAAGGGTAATTATGGAATGGATTAAGAAAAACCTGCTTGCAGGCAATAATACGCAAAAAAAGGCCAAAAAATTCCCGCTTGGGTTATGGATCAAGTGCGAGAGCTGCAATGGAATAATCTACAAAAAAGAGGCTGAAAAGAAACTCGACGTCTGCCCCAAATGCCATTACCATTTTCGTATTTCAGCCAACACAAGAATAAATATTATAATCGATCCGGGTACCTTTCAGGAGCACGACTCGTTTATAGAGCCGGTAGACCCGATTGAGTTCAAGGACTTGAAGAAGTACCGCGACAGAATGAAGGCTTCGCAAAAGTCAACAGGCCTTAAAGACGGCATAGTTTCCGGCGAGGGACTTATAAACGGCAAAAGAGTCATGATCGGGGCCTTCGAGTTCTCTTTCATGGGCGGCTCAATGGGCTCGGTAATCGGAGAGAAGATAACGCGCATCGTAGAGGCCGCGCTCAAATACAAGTGCCCTCTTATACTTTTCTCTTCCTCGGGAGGAGCGCGCATGCAAGAGGGTATCCTCTCTTTAATGCAGATGGCCAAGACCTCTTCGGCCATTGCGCGCATGAAAGAGGCAGGCCTGCCGTACATCTCGGTACTTACAGACCCGACAATGGGCGGGGTTACGGCAAGCTTTGCCATGCTTGGCGATATTATCGTCGCGGAACCGAAGGCGCTTATCGGTTTTGCGGGCCCGCGCGTAATTAAAGAGACTATTAGAGAGAAACTGCCAGAAGGTTTCCAGCGTGCCGAGTACCTGCTCGACCACGGCTCTATAGACATGATCGTAGAGAGAAAGAATATGAAAGAGACCCTCTCTAAGCTCATAACCATGCTCACCTGACCTTTGCCTGAATTTCTCTAACGGGTAAAACACGCTCAGGGATTGCAGTTAGACCCCCGGCCTGATCTTTACAGCCTCTACTTGTTAAGGCGGGCCGTTGTTTTCATACGTACAGAGACACTTTACACTTTACCCGACCCCGGCCTGATTTTTACAGCCTCTACTTCTTAAGGCGGGCCGTTGTTTTCATACGTACCAGAGACACTTTACACCTTACCCGACACCTGCCTGATTTTCAGGGCACACGGTTTATTTTCTGTAATTGTATTATTATCTCCGGCATCACTTTTAAAGGCATCCGGTTCGTTCTTAAAATTTTATTATCTCCGGCCTCACTTTTACAAATACCCTCTTTACGACATACTCTTTATACCGCTACTAATTGCCAAACCCTTTTGCCGCTCAACCTCACGGCTCCACCCTTACCGCTTCCACTCATAAACTCCTAAATTAAGAGCCCTTCCGTTATGAATTATAAAGAGACGATAGAAGAGCTTTTTTCGCTCCGGAACCTCGGCATACGCCCGGGGTTAAAAAGCACTACAGACCTTCTTGCAAGGCTCGGCAACCCGCACAAAGAGTACCCTGCTATTCACATAGCCGGCACAAACGGCAAGGGCTCGACAGGCGCCGCCTGCGAAGCGATTTTAACCGCCGCAGGGTTCTCGTGCGGCCTCTACACCTCTCCACACCTCGTAAAGTTCAACGAACGGATAAGGGTCTCTTTTGAACCTATCAGCGACTCTTCTGTTGTAAAGATTGCGGATACGGTAAAAAAAGCCTGTAATGATACCGAGCCATACCCTACCTTCTTCGAGTTCGCAACAGTAATGGCTTTCGAATACTTTAAAGTTAAAAAAGTTGATATAGCTATCATAGAGACCGGTCTCGGAGGCAGGCTCGACTCTACCAACGTAATAGAGCCGCTTGTAACTATAATTACCAATGTCGCGCGCGACCACACGCCGTTGCTCGGCACTACGATAGAAGAGATAGCAGCCGAAAAAGCGGGCATAATAAAAGAGGGCGTGCCATGTATTACCGCCGTTAACTCCGCGCGCGCCGCGCGTGCCATACGCGCCAAGTGCAAAGAAAAGAGAGCGCCGCTATATAACTACGGCACCGATTTTAATGCCGCACAGTCAAAAAAAGGCGCAGGCTACTTCGACTACTTCGGTTTTACCCGTACAATAAAGGGTCTTAGGTGTAACTTAAGGGGGGCGTTTCAGATAACCAACAGCGCGTGCGCGCTCGCCGCGCTCGACATACTCGCAAAACGTGCTTTCTCCCAACCTGTTAAAGCGATAAGAGACGGACTTAAAAGCGTTGATTGGGCGGGAAGAATAGAGGTTGCCGAAAAAAAACCGTACATCATACTCGACTCCGCGCACAATAGTGAGGCTGCGAAGGTACTTGTAGAAGAGGTAAAGAAGTTTGACTACGAAAAACTTGTTATAGTAGCCGGAATTATGGAAGATAAAGATATAAAGGGCATACTCGGTCACCTCGCCTCGATTGCCGACACCCTTATACTTACCCGCCCCGCCTGCTCAAGGGCCGCAGATACGCGTTTGCTTTGCGCCGTTACAGATAAGCTGGCTTTTAACGGTACGGTCTTAAAGAGTAAAAGCGTTAACGGGGCCTGCGACTTAGCGGTCGGGCTAGTTACAAAAAAAGACGCCATTATAATAACCGGCTCTATCTTCACCCTTGGCGAGTCTAAGTTATGGCTTGCCGAAAGGGTACGGAACTTGTAAAAAAAAGGCTCGTATGCTACCTTTCTGTCATTCGGTATAATAGCGTAAACCGTCATTAAGACTTTTACGGGGAGAGAGGGTCAAGCCCGCCCCGCACTCTATTCAATCAGAAAACCCTTATGGCAGAAAGCCCTTATGGCCTTCCACAGACCCGCGTCTCTCTCTCTGCGACTTAATAACACCCGCGCAGGCCTCTTTACCCGCCTGTTTATCTGCCTCGCAGGTTTAATCTACCTTCTTTTTCCCTGCGCCGCTTTTAGCGCCGAAACCCCGGCTGCGGATTTCTTCTCTTCCGACGCCCCTGTAGAACTTACCGCCGACAGGCTCGTATTCGACAAATCAAGCAAAACTTACAGCGCCGAAGGCTCGGTGGTAATAGCGCAGAAGGGGACGACAATACGCGCCGACAACGCCACCCTCAATACCGGCACCAATATCGCGCACGCCTACGGCAATATCGTAATGATCGACGAAGGAGGCAACAGAGTTACCGCGGGCTCTTTAACCTTCAACATAAAAGAGAAGACCGCTATACTCAAAGAGAGCACACTTTTTTTTCAAGCGGAGGTAAATACCTACATAACCGGAGACCTTATCAAGAAGGTCGGCCCCGAAACCTACGAGGCCGACAACCTGACCTACACCACCTGCGACTGCGATAAAGGAAAAGCGCCGGACTGGTCATTCTCTACTACCGACGCAAAGGTGACGATAGGCCAGTATTTAACCGGCAGGCACTCTTTCTTTAGAGTAAGAGACGTGCCAATAGCGTACACTCCGTTTTTGCGGGTTCCTATAAAACGTAAAAGACAGACAGGTTTTTTGAAACCGGAGCCGGGTTACTCGCCGCTTAGAGGTTTTATCTTCGACAACAGCTTCTTCTGGGCACGCTCCATAAATACCGACGTTACTCTTTACCTCGACATACAGACCGCGCGCGGCATAGGCGAGGGCGCCGAGTACCGATACATAAGAACTACAAACAGTTTCGGTAAAATCTACCTCTACCACTTTACTGAAAAGGACATGGAGAGGGTGCGCACCTTCCGCGCAAACAACGGCAACCTGAACAGGCCCGCAAGCGCCGGAGAGAACAGGTGGCAGTTCAAACTTAAACATACCGAGATATTCGATAACGGCTTCAGGCTTAAAGCGAATATACACCTGGTTAGCGACGACGAATTTCTGCTCGATTTCGGCAACGACAATAAGGCAAAGTCCCTTGAAAGCCTCGAATCGAACGTATCTCTAAGCAAGAGCTGGTCCGGTTACAGCCTGGTAGTGCAGCTTCGCCTCTTTGACAACCTGCTGCTTGGCGACGACTCCTCGACATTCAAAAAGCTGCCCGAAATCTCTTTAACCTCAACAGGCAAACGGATTTGGAACAGCCCGTTCTACATCTCGCTCTCCTCTTCGTACATCTACTTTTCAAGAAAAAAAGGCTTCACGGGCCACAGGCTCGATGTGACTGAAAAAATCTCTTTACCGCTAAGACCCGGCAACTACTTCGACTTTACCCCCTACATATCGCCAAGGGCCACACTCTACGTTGTCAATAAATTCGCCACCGGATGGTACTTCGACCGGTTTCTGTTCTCTACGGGTTTCGACGCTACTACGACCCTCAGCAGGGTCTTCCGGCCCGGGTGGAAAAGAGTGACCGCCTTAAAGCACAGGCTCAGGCCGAAGTTAAGTTATACCTACACTCCCGAAGTAGACCAGAGCGACCACCCTAAATTCGATGCCGTCGACATGGTCGGCAAGGTCAATAGAATCACCTACTCGCTAAACTCGAACCTTACCGGAAAAATATCCGAAAAAGAATCTACCCGCTACCACGAGTACCTCTACTTCGATATTTCGCAGAGTTTCAACATATTCGAGGCCAAAAGAAAAGTAACGTCGGCAACAGACAAACGCAAACCGTTATCCGACGTAACGTCGGAGCTGATACTGCGGCCTACAACCTGGTCAACCCTTACTTCGAGGCTCGTCTTCGATGTATACGAACGCTGGGTAGAGAACAGCGACGTATCGCTGCTGCTTAAAGGCACGGAAAAAAACTTTGTACACTTCACCTACAGATACGTTAAAGACAGCGCCCGGTACCTGGAGGCAAACATCAGTACGGCGCTCAACAGCAGATTTAGCGTTACCTACGACAAACGTTTCAGTTTTGCGGCAGATAAATCGCTTGAGGCCGCATACGGCATCACCTATAAAAGACAGTGCTGGACAGCGCACCTTAAGTATATACGCAGGCTTGAAGAGAAGGCCGTATTTCTGAACTTCGACCTGTTAGGAATAGGCAAGGTAGCGGGCTTGAGCGGCAAGATTGAATCGCAGTAGGTATTGACACGCACCCTGTATTGAGTTAAACTCCTGTGTAACCTAAGGAAAATGGATTTTAATGACTACTACAAAAAAAGCGCTCGAAATAACTTGCACAAAGTGCGCCTCGCACTTCAGGCTTTGGGTACCGGAGAAAGTTTTACGTAGCTGGGAAGACGGCTCCACTATCAACTGCGTAAGTTGCGCCGAGCCCCATAAGGTGACAAAACTCGACCACGGCTTCGAGATTGAGGGCGGCAGAGGCATTGTCTCTTACGAGGCCGATACTCAGCCCCAAGCGACACGTTCGCCTGCGCCGGACTTGCCTGCCACAGGTTCCCCGGTGTCGGCGGCGGCCGACCTCGACACCGTACTCTTTATTGAAGACGAACGCCTGGCGCGCAAAATGATAGAGAACTCGTTACAAGACGTTGACGTAACGATGATAGTGGTAAAGAACTCTACCGAGGCGCTCCATACGGTAAGCACCCAAAGAGTAAACCTTATAGTGACGGATCTTTACCTGAAAGACCCTAACGACCCGGAAGCGGAGCTTGACGGAGAGGATTTCTTAAAAAGAGTAGTCGATTCAGGGGTGAACATACCGGCAATAATAACTACGGGTAAAGATATTATAGACGATATAGTGCTCGACCCGAAGTGGTTCGACCTGCATGTAAAAGGTTTTATTCAAAAAGGCAATCCGTTCTGGATCGATGAACTGAAGCTGAAGATAAAAGAGATACTGTATAAGGACTGAGACAGGTTCGCGTCAAATACCTGTGCAAAGTAAAATACCGGCGGAGGGCCGTGGCGCGGAGCCGGGAGAAATAAAACCCGCCAATAGAGAGTTATTGCGAATACTTTTCAAGAGCCGCTCAACCCACAGACGCCGGTCTATATTTATAATTATCTTACCCCGCTTGTCCGAAACAACCCCGCACACCTCACTTAAAAACAGAGCTATACGGAAGGTGATCGAACGTAATTCAAGACAGGCTTTTGCCTGACGCAAACAGATACTACTTTTGCGTAACGGCCAACGCGCGAAAACAGTATAGACCGCCCCTGCCGCGTTAGCGCAAAGAGCGGTTAAACATGTTTCTCCACGTAGGCGTAGGCGCTGTGATTATGTATAGACTCCCAGTTCTCCACCTCTACCCTGAACCACTTTATAGCCTTAAGGCCGCCTATATTAACGGCAACGTCGCGGACTATATCCTCCACGAACTTCGGGTTGTCATACGCCTGCTCAGTTACGAACTTTTCGTCCACCCTCTTTAAAAGCGAATAGACAGGGCTTGAGGCAGACTTCTCAACCGTCTCTATAATCTCCTCTATCCAGATAAAATCGTCGAAGCGCACCGCTACTTTAACTTCGCCGCGCTGATTATGCGCGCCACGGTCGCTTATCTCTTTTGAGCACGGACACAACGTAGAGACCGGTACCCGAACCTCTATCTGAATATCGAGTTCATCGGAAAGGCTTCCCGTGTACTTGCACTTGTACTCCATAAGGCCCTTCAACTTAGAGACCGGGGCCGCCTTCTCTATAAAGTAGGGGAAATAGACCTCAAGGTGCGCCGTGCCCGCTTCGAAGCGCGACTTCATCTCCTTTAGAATATCGGGAAAGTTTTTTATCGTCACCTCACCGCGGTACTCGTTAAGTATCTCTACAAAACGGGACATATGCGTGCCCTTAAACTGATGCGGCAGATCAACATACATGTTTACCATAGCTATAGTATGCTGAAACTCGTTGGCCTTATCGAGCACGACTATAGGGTAACTTATGTCTTTCACCCCTACCTTGTCTATATCTATACGCCTGAAGTCTGGCTCGGCCTGCATATCCTTCATCGGAGCGGTTTCCATTATAATTCATATCCTTTCAAAGAACCAAGCGGCGCCGGAAATTATAAAAAACTATTCATAGTAGGTAGCCGCCGCTTTTTCCGACTCCCATACCTTAACACTTACAACACTGACCCCCTCTACATCGAGGCTGTCCGATACCAGGCCGTATATATATTTAGAGATATTTTCAGCCGTGGGATTAAGGGTATCGAACGGTGGAATCTCGTTTATAAACTTATGGTCGAGCTTCAGCACAACCTCTTCGACCTTGTTCTTCAGCTGCCTGAAGTCTACGATCATGCCGAGCGAATCGAGCCCGACAGACGAGGCAGTTACCATAACGCGCCAGTTATGGCCGTGAAGGTTTTCGCAACCGCCACTGTACCCTCTTAACTGATGCGCCGATGAAAATGACGTCTCTACCGTAATTTCAAACATACTTAAGATAAACCTCTCGGTGTAGCTCCCCCTGCAGGAACAGGGGGCTTTAGGGCTGCAAGCCTTCGGCTTGTTGAGTCCAACGGAGAGCCTATGCGTCGCCGACAGGAGTCTGATGTTTTAACGACTAATAAAACGTCCCTGATTTTTTAAGAGACGAAAAAAATGCGCTTATTCTTTATCTTACCCGATCAAAAACTTGCAGTTAATTATTGATAAGGAAAACACTTTCCGGTGTCGCACGAAGGGCTGATTAAGTGATACCTACTTTAAGTTTAACACAAAAAGAGAGCTTTAAAAACAGCCCCCTCTTTTTGCGCATCCATTGACGGGTTAAAAAAAAATTACCCCGGCCTCTTTGACCGGGGTATATATAATATCCTTTAATCTATCGCTGTAACAGGAACATATAAAATGCTTTTACTTCCGCTACTTTAACAGAAGCATATAGATTAGCCGTCAACCTGTCGGTAGAACCGGGAAATATCAAGTACTTTTAATTCAAACGCTTTGAACGGGGGTATCTTTTATCTCTTTCAACCTTCCGCTTTAACAGGGGTATTGAATATTTTTATTTCCGCAAGCCGAATATATCTTTTAAACTTGACGCCTTATTCGTGGTGCGGATGTTTGCCTACCTGCTCAATAGCCTCTCTTACGGAGCGCTCTATCTGCACGGTATCGACGAGCCGTTCCGGGTCGCGCGCGCCAAAATAGTTCTGTATATACTTTGCAGGCATATTATTTAACGAAAGGGCAAAAACATCCTCTATACAGACACCGCACCGACAGGCGTCTTCATCTTCCGTAAAATACTTCTCTATCGCCGCGATAACAGCGTCTTCATTAAGGTTATAGACGTTCTCAAGGTCGTGGTTAAACACCCTCTTGTCCAATATTACCGCCCCCCCAGAAATTCGTTGAAATAAGCACTATGCCGACTATATTTACTTAGAATTACATACCGCAAACAAGTTGTCAAGCAAGAGCGGTCTCTTTTAGGATATGAGGCGGCGCCGCTCCGTTTTTTTACAACTAATAGCGTCGGCAACGGAGACTACGGCTCTTTTGAGCAACTCTTTACAGCACGGTTATAGCCGAACTCGATATATCCTTGCGTTTTTCCCTCAACATCTGCTCCGGGTCGAAGAGCGCCGAGCCGGACTGCGTAAGCGCGCAACTTACGCAATTGGGGCAGCGAACTATATCGCCGTGATCGAGGTAAAGAAAATCTATCTCAAAGTCGAAACCGCATACCCTGCAACTAAGGTCAATACTGTTGTCCTTCGCTACTCCGGAATCAAAGACTATAAACATACTTTACACCTCCACTATTATTTCCGCTTAAAATGCGGCAGGAGCTTTTTTATCTTAAAACTACAGATTAAAACAGCAGAAGTTTTATACAAACACATTACCGCTTTAAAGCGGCAGGGATTTTTTTATAAAAAGAGATCCCTCTTTAACTACAGGGATCTCTTTAAAATACCGCACGGAGAGTGTCGATCAGTAAATATTGCTCATAAAGGCCGCCCTGACAAGCCCCCCCCTAAACCCCGGAGAAGAGACCCTCAATTACTACCGATAACTCGCGTTATCAGCCGCACTCGGTATAACCGCAACCCCGGCAGACCACGCAACCGTCGGCATGCTCTACCGTACCGCCGCAGTCGGGACAAGCTCCGCGCTGAAAAACGTCGCCGGACGGAGCGACATTATACTCCATAGGGTCAGCCCCGGCTCCGTCGGAGATAAAACCGCCTTGAAGACCGCCGGTTGCGGACGAGTGGTCGAAATCGACACTCATACCGTCTACGCCGGTAGAGAGCACGGAGTTTGCCAGATGATTACCGGCGCCCCTGTTGCTCTTGTACATAAGGTACCACTCCATTGCCTTGGCCATAGCGTCGGCGCACGAAGTAACCTTTACTGCGCCGTAACCTACAGGAAGATGGCAACTGATGCCGCGCATCTGCTTAACGACCTCCGAGGCCTCTACACCGGTACGGAGCGCAAGCGACGTCATGCGGCCAAGCGCCTCTGACTGAGACGCCACACAACCGCCGGCCTTACCTATCTGCGTAAAGATCTCGAACGGACGACCCTCTTCATCTTCGTTAATAGTAACGTATAGGTTGCCGCACCCCGTTAACACCTTGCGCGTTACGCCAAAGGCGGTCTCGCCGCGGGCCTTGGGAGTATGCACGGCCGGGGCCGATGGAGTGTCGGCCGGGCGTTCAATCTCGGTTGCGTGCCCGACCGTCTCCGCCTTTTC
>JAJRYL010000211.1 GCA_024275855.1 Deltaproteobacteria bacterium | reverse complement strand
GATGAACACCACCATCCACCAGGGGGCGGATCTCGTTATAAAATTACGCGACCTTATCAAACCGATAGAGGGTGTCGATGTTGTGCTCGCCCCGCCCTTTACCTCTATCCACCATATAAGCCACCTTGTGGCCGACAGCGGTATACAGTTGGCGGGGCAAAACGTCTTCTGGAAAAAAGAGGGCGCTTATACCGGAGAGGTCTCTGCCGAGATGCTTACCACAATCGGCTGCACCTACGTAATAATAGGCCACTCAGAGAGGAGGCAGCTCTTTGGAGAGACCGACGACAGGGTAAATAAAAGGGCGCACGCCGCGCTGCAGGCCGGACTAAAACCGATTATATGCGTCGGCGAAACTCTCGAAGAGAAAGAGGCGGGCAACACGCTCGGCAAAGTAAAGGGGCAGATAATGCGTGCGCTCGCAGGGCTTAAACCCGGTTCTTTAAAAGAACTTACTATAGCTTATGAACCGATATGGGCAATCGGCACCGGAAAGAGCGCCACGCCTGAGGTTGCCGAAGAGGTACACAACTCTATCAGAGAACTGCTCTACGATGAGTACGACCTTAACGCGGCTAAAAAGATACGCATTATATACGGCGGTTCCGTAAAACCCGACAATATTGACAGCCTCATGGCTCAACCGAACATAAACGGCGCGCTTGTCGGCGGGGCGAGCCTGAAGGCCGAAGACTTTGCGAGAATCGTCAGGTTCGGGTCGTCTTAAGACCCCCCTATAATCCTAATTCTCGCTTGCCGGCTCGAACGTTCTTTTTTTTCTTGCTTTTTCCCCTCAAACGAGTACAATAATCAATTCTTACGTACTTTATTTTTAATCGTACGCAGAACCTTAATGTAAGTTCTTGATCGATAAACATTATAATATTTGAGTAATATCAGCATGGTTACAGCAATTGTAATTCTTCATATTCTCGTCAGCATCCTGATAATCGCTATGGTACTGTTACAGTCCGGCAAGGGCGCGGCAATCGGCTCTACCTTTGGCGGCGGCGGCTCGCAGACGCTTTTTGGCAGTTCCGGGCCGACCTCTATGCTTACAAAAGTCACAGCGGCGTGCGCTATTATCTTTATGGTAACCTCTATCTACCTCACCATACTATCGAGGAAAAGCGGCACAACCTCTATCATGTCGAGCGTACCGGCGGTAACCACACCTGTTAAAGAGCAGAAAACGCCACCGGTTACAGAAAAGAAAAAAAGCGATAAGGCTGCAAGCCCCGGCGCTTTAAAGAGTGAAAAGGCGCCTGCCCCTAAGAAATAACCGGCAATTTCCGGAACGTGAACCAGACACCCGCTGTACAGGGTGTTTTTGACAAATTCATGCTTATCGGTTAGAGCTTTTTTTATACACAGGGCGAATAAAGTGTGCGTAACTGTACGATAATATATACCTTGAGTATTACGGCGATAAAATAATTCGTAAAAAAACAGATCGCGCAAGCGGCATATTATTATGCGCGAATATACAAGCCGAATTTTCCCGACAGTAGTTACTCTTTAAATACAGAGCGCATAAGTGGAATTTTATTATGCCCAAATATGCAAACTGCATTATCGAGATTAAAGTTATTTTTTAAATCAGAGCGTGTAAGTGGAATATTATTATACGCGAATATGCAAGCCGAATTTTCCCGACAGTAGTTACTCTTTAAATACAGAGCGCGCAAGCGGCATATTATTATGTGCAAATATAAAAATTTTTGATTTGCCGAAGTGGTGGAACTGGTAGACACGCCATCTTGAGGGGGTGGTGGGGCGACCCATGGGGGTTCGAATCCCCCCTTCGGCACCATCTTAAAAAGGGAACAGCTTAAGCTGTTCCCTTTTTTTGCAAGCTCTTAAAAACAGATAAAAAATACCCTACCTGCTCTACATTCATCCTCTTTACCCGAACACAGCGTTTTTACGTATTTATAACTCTCCTCTTCCTCATTAACCCCGTGTTGCCCTCTTATTTCGACCTTAATTTCTAACTACCGCCTAATCTCTTTTATCTTACAAACCTGGCAACCGATATTTACGTGCATATACTCCTGATATGAAAACTGACACTTCAGTTAAGGCTCTTTTGACTCGGCAGATTACAAAGATGTCAGGCTGTACCTGTTTCAACCTGAGAAGAACAACCCGTGTGGTAACTCAACTATACGACAGGGCCTTAAAACCAATCGGTTTAACAGGCACGCAGTTTACTCTGCTTGTTGTCGTTTCCGCTACCGGCGCCCCTACTATTGTTAACCTTTGTTAACCTTGCCAAGAGGCTTTTAATGGACAGAACAACGCTTACTCGCAATATAAAACCGCTTGAAAAACGCAAACTACTGACTACCGCAAAGGGAAAAGACGCGCGAACACGTATTGTTACCATTACACAGGCAGGGCGCGCTTCATTGGCTACGGCTTATCCCTTATGGTAGGAAACGCAAAAAAGTATTGTCGAAAAATTCGGAGAAGAGCGTTGGAACTCAATGATGCTCGACTTAAACGCATTAACAGCCATCGCAGAGTAAGCAGGACTTTTTTTACACAATAGGTGCATATACACCCAGCCATGCTTTTTACCCACAATATAAAGAAACCTCTTATGCCGGCACTCGAAGAGCACCCTACGATACTTAAGTTAAGGCAAAACAGCAGCAATCTACTTAATTCGGGTCAAACAACGGTACTCGACGCCACCTGGCTCCGCAACCTCTGCTTAACAGCCGGTGCGGACGACGCAGGTTTTGTGGAGATCGGAATAAAAACGCTCGAAAAAGAGGCAGGTGATATTAATACCGAGCTTTCCGGTACCCGGGCGCTGATTGTTATATCTTGCAGGATAAACAGAGACAACATCCGCACCCCGTCGCGCTCGATTGCCAACACCGAATTTTGCCAACCGGAAGGGGTAATAACAGGCGTTTCGCGTAAAATAGTGGCGGCTCTTAATAACAGAGGCGTTCGCGCGGTTAGCGATACCGGACTCTTTCCTCTGGAGCTGGACAGGTGGCCGGGTAAGATGTGGGACATCTCTTTAAAACCGCTCGCGGTTGCCGCCGGACTCGGGCGCGCAGGAGTGCACCGTATGGTTATCCACCCTAAATTCGGGGTCTTTATGTACCTGCGCGCTGTATTGGTCGATACGGAGATCAGCAGATACGATACTCCGCTCGACTACAACCCGTGTCTCGAATGCGAGCTCTGCGGCGCAACATGTCCGACCGGGGCAGTTGGCAAAGACGGCCACTTCGACTTTTTTTCGTGCATTACGCACAATTACAGAGAAAAACTCGGCGGTTTTCCGGACTGGGTAGAGAATATAGTCGATAGTAAAAAAACAGGTTCGATTACAGGAAGAGAGCAGACGACCCGGAGACGGCCTCTATGTGGCAGAGCCTCGCGACCGGCGGAAGCGCAAAATGCGACCAATGCATGGCGGTATGTCAGGCTGGAGAGGAGGTTATCGGCCCGTTTCTTGAAAACCGGAAATTGTATGTTAAAAGGGTCGCAGAGCCTCTTTAAAAAAAAGTGGAAAAGGTCTATGTCGCACCCGGTTCCGATGCCGGGAGCTATGCAGCGCGCCGCTATCCGCACAAAAAGATCAGGCAGGTAGGCAATGGGCTGCGCCCGGATACGGTAAGAGGGTTTTTAGATTATTTACCGATAATTTTTCAAAGGGGTAAGGCTGCCAATTTAAGCGCCACCTACCACTATACCTTTACCGGGGCTGAGGAGATAAAGGCTACAGTCGTAATATAGATAAGCAGATCGGGGTAACAGAAAAGATACCGGCACAGCAGACCTGAGAGTCAGGGCCGATAGCGGAGCGTGGTTAGGTCTTCTGGCTAAAGAGAGAAAGATTGCCCGGCTGTTTGATAAGCGCAAAGGTTCGCATTAAAGACCCGCCAAAACAGCTGCTCGCTGTCGGCAGCTGTTTTCCTTCATAATCGTATATAACCTCTGTTCACGGACTTCAGCCGGTACCGCTGCTTCATTCAAGGTAGTTATATAAAAAACCGTTGCTCGTAAATTACGAGCAACGGTTTTAGAAACAGAGAAAATATTCAGTGGGGGCGAAAACGGCCTCCTGGGGTATATGGAGTGGATTGGCAAAAAATTACCTCAGCTGGGAACAGGAACAGTACAAAGAACGGGATCCAATCAAAAGAAAGGCTTTGGTAAATACCGACTCTCGCCCCCACAGAGTAACATCTCTATCTAATGTTATATTTTCTGCTATTCTGATAAAAAATTCAATTGGTAAAACTACTCTTTTTAAGTACTTTTCGGGGGTTTTTTCAATACCCGAAAGATAGTACCCTGCATGTCCAAAAGGTGGTACTTTCTATGACCAAAGTATGGTTCTACACGCTTGGTATAAAAATCCGCCTACAGACCATAAAGGCAGACGCCAGCCTAATCAAGCTTTATCAG
>JAJRYL010000210.1 GCA_024275855.1 Deltaproteobacteria bacterium | reverse complement strand
GCGCTTACGACCCCTCCGGGCGAGTTTACATAGAGGTGAATATCTTTATCCGGGTCCTCGCTCTCAAGAAAGAGCAGTTGGGCGATAATCAGGTTTGAGACAGCATCGTCAACACCGCTGCCGAGAAAGATGATTCTGTCCTTAAGGAGCCTTGAAAAGATATCATAAGCCCTCTCGCCGCGGCCTGTCTGCTCTACCACCATCGGAACCAGCATATAAAAACCTCCGTTACTTGTTATCTCTATTCGGGTTTATTCCATTTCCGCTTAACAGGTTATGGAATTTATGTTTTTTAATAATCGGCCCTGTGCCGGGTTATATAACTTATCGGCAGACATAGCGGTAATCTATACACTTAATTGGCTCTGCGCCCGATTATACGTACCGTGGTCAGGCCGACTTCCTGCTGGCTATTATAATGTCAAAAGCGGCCTCGTGCTTAAGTCCGTCTTCGATAACGCCAAGCGAACCCTCCTGCTCAATCCGCTCCATAAGGGCTTCGTAAGGTATCTGGCGCTGGTCGGCCAAGTGCCTTATAGCCTTCTCTACCTCTTCGCCGCTTACCTCTATACCCTCAGCCGACGAGATGGTGTCGAGTATAATATCCTCCCGTACCCTTCTTTCGGCCTCCGACCTGTACTTCTCTTTCAGATCGTCGGGGCTAAGCTCCGCGTCTTCGGGTTTTATGACCCCGGCCTTCATATTATCTACAAGGTTGTTCAGTATTACGGTGTGATACCTGTCTACAAGTCCGGTCGGAAGCTCGAACGAGTGCTTCTCTATCAATTTATCGAGTATCTCGTTCTTTACCCGTTCCTTCTCCGTCTCCACCTTTAAGTCCGCAAGGTCGGTAGCGACCTTTTTACGGAGCGCGGCAAGGTTCTCTTCGTTCATGTCCTTGGCGAACTCGTCATCTACATCCGGCAGCTTCTTCTCTTTAACGACACGAACCGTTATTTTAAAGAGCGCCTCTTTTTCCGCAAGCTCCCGGTTTTTATAGGTCTCCGGTATCTTCAGGGCAACCTCTTTTACGTCGCCTTTGACAAGCCCCTTCAGCGCTTCGTCAAAACCCGGAAGCGGGGTATTGCTGCCTACTATTACCGGAAAGTCGTCTGCCTTGATATCGTCAATCGGTACGCCTTCATAAGTGGCGGCAAAGTCCACGGTAACAAGGTCGTCCGCTACCGCGGGCCTCTCTACCTCGTTGTACTCGGCCCTCGACTCCCGAAGCCTGGTAATGGCGTCGTCGATATCGGAGTCAGTAACCTCGGTGCTCTCGCCTGTCAGCGCCATGCCTTTATAACCTTCTATCTTTATATCGGGAGAGACCTCGCATGTGGCGACATACGTAAGGTCAACGCCGCTGTCGAGCTTAATGGAATCGAAGTCGATCTCCGGATTTCCTGCCGGGTTTAACTTATTGTCACGCACGGCTTTTGTATACGAGACCTCGACAAGGTGCCTTGTTACATCAAGCGCGACCGAGTCTCCGAATTTCGCCTGAAGGACTCCGCGCGGTACAGAGCCTTTTCTAAAACCGGCCAGCGAGGCCGTTGACTTTAAGTTGCGGTAAGCGGAGTCTATCTCGGACTTTACCGTATCTTTAGGCACCGTTATAGTAAGACGCTTCTTGACGGTGCTTATATCCTCAACCTCAACCTTTATATCGAAGTCAGTACCGCCGTTATGATTATGGTCGTGTGTGTGATCGTGTTTGTGCTTTGCCATCAAAACTTCCCCTTTACGCTGTGTTTTGAAATATAAGTACTTAGAAATTTATGCGAGAGGGCGGCAGAACTTCCCCCGCCCCTTATCAGTCAACTTTCGACTCTGCGTCCGCTGCTTTATAAATCGGTGCG
>JAJRYL010000209.1 GCA_024275855.1 Deltaproteobacteria bacterium | reverse complement strand
GATCACTTCGTCGGAAGAGGCGGTGGCCGCGGTAAAGAGCGCGGCAGGTTTTGAGGCGGGGTCGTTTTACACGCTTTATCTCAATACCAAAAATGAGATTCTTTACATAGGTGAAGTAATACATAAGTACGGAGCCGGGCTGCCGATAGAGCCTAAGGAGGTTGTAGAGGCGGCGATAGCGAAGAACGCGAAATCTATAATCTTCGTTCGACGTGCCGGGTGCGGAAAAGTAGAGCGAAAGGGTGTAGACGAGAAGGAGGTTGCGGTGATAAAGTCGGTAGAGGCCGCGACAGACCCGCTCGACATAACTGTTTTAGACTACATTGTAATCTGTAACGGCTCTTATATAAGCGCATGTGAAGAGGGTTATTTTTAAGGGCCGCGAATGAGTGAAGCAGGAGCGCGCGTACCTGTTTCGCTCTTCTGTTACTTTCGCGTCTTCAGTACTTTGGTAAGATACTTTCTCGCGTTTTCAGTCGATTTTTTTACAGATACTCCTTTTGCCAGATTGGCGCAGAGCGCGGCAGAGAGAATACAGCCCGTGCCGTGAAAACGGGCCTTAGAGCCGCCGAGCCTTGTACCGCTATAGTGCGTAAAGTCTTTGCCGTTAAAGAGTACGTCGGTCGGCGCGCCCTTCAGGTGGCCGCCTTTTAAAAGCACAAACTTAACGCCGAGCGAGTGTATCGTCTTTGCGGCCTCTTCCATATCGGTTACGTTTTGTATCTTTTTTTTGGTCAACGCCCCGGCCTCGTCTATGTTGGGTGTTACGACGTGAACAAGGGGCAGCAACTTTTTAATCTCTTCGAGCCCGTTTTTATCGATAAGCCATGTGCCCGAAGTAGAGCGCAGTACGGGGTCGAGCACCACCTTTTCTATTCGCTCTTTTTTCAAAAAGCGGGCGAGCATGGTTACGGTTTCAGAACTTCCCAACATCCCGATCTTTATAGCGTCAAAGCCGACTTCCGCCAGAAGCGTTACTATTTCCTTGCGGACAAACTTAGGCTCTATCGGCAGTGTGGCCGCTACTGTGGTGCTGTTTTGCGCGGTCAGCGCGGTAATCGCGGCAACGCCCTCTACGCCAAGGTCGTCGAAGGTCTTTAAGTCCGCGCTTATTCCAGCCCGGCCCGAGGGATCGAACCCGGCGATTGTCAGAACTCTTTTCACGTTAAAACCTTAAATATAAAGACAGAGCGTAAAAATTAAAGGACGAAGTAGAAGATTATCGACTGCACTATGCCGATTAAAAGACCCATAAGGCCGCCGAGGTACTCAAGGTGTTTCAGCTCTTTTGAGATAAAGTCGGTTAAAAGCCCTTCGAAGCTCATAAGGTCGAGCTTGTCTATCTTGGCTACCATCAGGTTCTTAAGGTCGAGGTTCTCTTTAAATTTGCTTGCTATGTCGCCCTTCTTTTTATCTATCTGCCTTAAAACCTCTTTGGTCAGCAGGAACTTCAGGTGGTAGGTGAGGTTCTCCGTTACGAGGCCGACAAGCGGAACCTTCTTTAACCGGGCCGAAGAGAGGCGGTGTTCGACAAGGTCTTCCATAATATGTTCGACCTCTTTTTTCCACTCAATGGTGTTCAGCATCTCCGCTATGTCGTTAGAAGAGAGCACCTCGCGCTCAATGGACTTGGCTATTGAGCGGGCTATTTCCTTGCGTCTTTTGGGTATAAGGCCCTGAAGTTTGAATCCGAGGATAGAGACCGGAAGGTGGGGCCTGAAAAGAAGTTTTATCGCTACGTAATTGGTAAGCCACCCTATTACCGCTCCGGCAAGCGGCGGCAGAAGAAGTGAATATGTTAAAGTGTTGGCAGGGTTCAATGGCTGGCACCGTTTTGGTAAAATAACCGACTGTACTGTATGTGGCTATTTTATCTTAAACGGGAGCAAAAACATAGGAAGAACGCAATAGAGTTGTATGGCGTGAATAGTATTGGCGGGTTATGCCGGCAAGTGGTATCAGGCAAACTCTTTGGTCTTGGCAAGCTCTTCTTCAAAGTACTTCTTGTATAGTATGTCCCATTCGCGGCTTCCCTCCGGAACGTGGCGCGAAAGCGAGCGGATTGTAGAGCGGGCGGCCTCTTCGGCGCGCTCTTCGACCGCGAAGAAAGAGGATATTACGTCTTTTATCTCTCGCAGGGCCTTTTTGTCATCGGTAAAATCTACAAGGTCGTCGTCCCATACGCCGTCGAAAATAAGGTGTGAGATGTGTGAAATCCTGTCTTCCGAGAGTCTCATATTATAAGCCCCCTCTCTCTTACAAGCTTGCCCTTTATCATGTTAAAGAGTTTTCTGTAGTCCGCGCCCTCTGAATCAAGCTCTTCGGAGTGGGAGCGCAACATGCCCTCTACCTCGGCGTCGAGTTTTGCCTCGGCACGCAGATCCGACAAAATAGCCGCCTCAATGCGCGCGCGCACCTTCGCCTCCTCCGTTTTAAAGAGGATAAGGTCTTTGTTTTTGAGCCGTTCAAGTACAAGCCCGGCAATCTTTTCAACTACTTCATCTGGTAAACGCATAGGTGCAATATAGCACTGTAACACCCTCTTTGCAAGGTATAGACACAAGGCGCTGATAATGGAACCCGCTATTGACTAAGCGACTTTTATGTTCTATAAGAGTAGAAGTGCGGGCCTTTTTTTTAGTAGGCAAGCAGGTATACTATTTTTTCGCAATTGTTCAAACAGTGAAGAACGGGGGTAACTTTATGAACTGGGTAAAGAGCTGGTACTTCAGGCAGATTGCTCTTGTGGTTGCGTTGGCTGTTTTCTGTATTACGGCTATTCCGGCTGAGAGCTTGGCGTATGTGGTTGGGTCTGACCCGCAAGTTGCGACCGGAGCGGTTATATCGGGCGACAGGGCCACCGATATGGAAAGAGTGCAGCGTACGCTTGAGTCTAAGATAGTGTCTAAAAGGCTAACGGAGCTCGGGCTTTCAAAGGACGAGGTCAATACACGGCTTAAGAGCCTGACAGACGCCGACCTGCATCAATTCGCCTCTCAGTTAGATTCGCTCAACCCCGGCGGCGGACTCGTTAGCGGACTTGGCGCAATTCTGATAATAGTGCTTCTGGTACTGATTCTTCTTAAGATGATGGACCGCAAGATTATTATTAAGTAGGAAGTAATCGGATAGAGTATTGGCCGGTACTTTATTGTGCCGGCCTTTTTTTATTTACCAGTGACAGACCGGAGGCCCTGTGCGCTCTTTTAGCCGTTTGCTTTCAGTTCTCTTTGCCGCTCTTTTTTTATACGGATGCGCAGGTGTCGGTACCGCTGCCGTGCTTGAGAGTATTCGCGAGGCCCCGGGTGACGGAGCCTATATAGAGGCGGTGCCTTTTTTCCCGGACCATACGCGTATGTGCGGCCCGAGCGTGCTTGCAAGTTTAACCGGTTTTTATAAAAGCCAAAAAGGCGCGGGCTCTTACGAAAGTATCGCTAAGGCGATCTATTTTGAAAAACTTGGCGGTACTCTCTCTATGGACATGCTTATATACGCAAGAGAGAGCGGGTTTGAGGCAACACTCTACTCCGGCGGCCTCGACGACTTAAAAGAGAAGCTGAAAGCGGGCAGGCCCCTTATACTCTTTATAAATCTCGGTCTCGATATCTATCCGGTCGGGCATTATATAGTAGCTGTCGGTTATTCGGAGAGCAAGAAGGCGGTAATAGCCCGCTCAGGCGTTGATAAGGATAAGGTGTTCGGTTACGCGGAGCTAAAGCGCGCGTGGAAAAAAACCGGGTACAGCACAATATATATTACCCCAGCTGTTCCTGTCGCTACCCCGGACGGAAAAGCGGATTAATCTTTTTAAGCGTGGTTTAAACGAATGGAAGGAGCGGCAGATGAGTCGTGTATTTAACAGCAGAAGAATTTTTAGCGTGGTAATCACGGTTATAGCCCTCTCTGTTCTTTCTTGCGCGCATTCGCCGGCTGTAAAGGACGCTTTAACCGCCAAAGAGCACTTTGACCTTGCAACCGTTTATGAGTCGAGAGGCGAGAGGCGCAACGCCTTGAAGCAGTACCGGAAAGCTATTGCCTCAGACAGGTCGAACCCCGAGGTTTACTTTGCCTATGCGAACCTGTCGCTTAAAGAGGGCCTGTTGGACGCGGCGTTAGAGGCTTACAAAACGGCGATATGGCTGCGCCCGAAGAGCGGAATTTACCGTAACAACCTGGGTTGGCTTTATATGAGGCAGGGCAGGTACAAAAAGGCGGCCGGAGCGGCCGGGCAGGCGGCTGCGCTCGACCCGCAAAGGGCTTACATATACCTCGATACACTGGGCGTTATTCTTACCCGCCAAAAGAGGTATCCTTTTGCGCTTGTTAATTTTAAAAAGGCGGTGGCCTCTGTACCGGCCAACAGGCCAACGGTGCTTAAAAGATTTACGGACACATGGTTGACCTTTACAAATTGCAGGGAAATAGGGATGCCGAGGCCGAACTGTTAAAGCGGATAGAGAGCTTAAAGTAGACGGCTTTTATTAAACTCGGTCAGAAAACCCGGGCTTTAGCCCGTGGCAGTTCACTTGACCGTTAAAAGACCGGACATCTGTCCGAGGGGAGATAACCTGTCTGTTGGTTCCGGGCCGAAGGCTTTTATCTTAAGGTATGCGGGCACCTGCCGGAGCAGGTTTATTGTTGTTTCGACTTAACGGAAAGAGTGTACGTGCTTGAGAGTATATACTTTAGTGTTATGCAAGCAATTTAAAATAGAAAAGAGCCGGAACAGGAGGTTTTGTATCGTATGAAAGGGTCGGAATCGAGAGTTATATACGGGGTGAATCCCGTGACAGAGGTGCTTTTATCCGGCAGCGAAAATGTTGAGCGTATTGTGCTCTCAACGTCGAAATCCGGCGGAGCTACCGCTAAGGTGGTGGCAGCGGCAAAGGCGGCAAAGGTACGGATAGACAGGGTGCCTCGCGCCGAGATAGACAGGCTCGCGGAGCGGGCGAAACATCAGGGCGTGCTTGCGATTCTTTCCGGCAAGTATTCCTATACCCTGCTTGAAGACCTGATAGAGCAATGGCGGGCAACGGGTGAGGCGGCCTTTTTTGTTATACTCGACTCTATTCAGGACCCGCAGAACTTAGGTTCCCTTATCCGCGGCGCCGACTGTTCCGGAGCGCACGGCGTTATCATAACCAAAGACCGCAGCGCGAAGATTACGCCCGCCGTAGTCAAGGCCTCGGCAGGGGCAACGGCGTATGTATCCGTATCGAGGGTTACAAACCTCTCGCGCGCCATAGAGCTTCTAAAAGAGGCCGGTGTCTGGGTTACGGCGCTTGAGGCCGGAGAGAAGGAGACCCTTTACGGGGTAGACCTGACTTCGAACACCGCTATTGTGCTCGGCAGCGAGGGCTCAGGCGTACGCAGGCTGGTAAAAGAGAGTTGCGACCACGTGGTGTCGCTTCCGCTTACCGGAAGGGTTAACAGCTTGTCGGCCGCTCAGGCCGGTGTTGTCTCTATGTTCGAGGTAATGAGGCAGCGTTTGGGGTAGGTATGGAGAAGGCGGGTTTTTTGTGGGTATAATAAAAAAGTTCAGCCCCGGCGATTAAAAAGCGTCGGGGCTGAACTTCTATGCGGCTGTTATTGACAATTTAAGGAAAACGCAGAGCCTGCCGGAGCAGAACCCGCCGCCTGCCGTACAGAAAAAAGAGTGGCAGGAGCCTGTTGCACTTATAGCTGCGTCTCTTTTTTACCGTCGGTTTTTCTTTAGTGTTTTGCCTTCCAGCGATCAAGCCCCGGCAGAACACGTTCTGCCATAGCCTCGGCCTTGCCCGCGTTTCCGCCCTTCTTTTTAGCCATTGCGGCGGCCGACTTTTTTATCATCTCTTCGAGTGTAATATCCGGGTCTACGAATTCGCCCTTGGCAAAGCAGAACTTGCAGTAGTCGGTTACGATTGCGCCGGCGGCGTTTGTACCGAAGTCGAGCTTGTCGAGCAGTGCCGCGCCGCAGCTCTGGCATGTGGGACCGAGTAAAAGATTCTGTGACATAATTCCAGCTCCGTTATGATTTTTTGATTTAAGGTTAGCGCTCAGCCCATAGAGCCGGTTAACGGCCTTCCGCCAAGCACGTGCATGTGGAGGTGAAAGACGGTTTGCCCTCCCTCCTCGTTGGTATTTATTACTGTTCTAAACCCTGTTGCCGCTATTGCTTCGCTCCGCGCGAGCTTAGACGCGGCTTGCAGCATAGAGCCGAGCAGGTCGGTCTCTTTGCATTCGAGCATGCTGCTAAAATGCTTTTTTGGAATAATTAAAAGGTGCGTCGGGGCCTGCGGGCTCATATCCCTGATAGCAAAGAGCTCGTCTGTTTCGTACAACAGTTGCGCCTCTATCTCTTTGCGAGCTATTTTGCAAAAGACGCAATCCAATACTCTTTACCCCGTTATACTGTCTATTTTGAAATCTTTTTCCGCGAGTTCTTCTCGTCTATACCCGAAGTCCCGAAACGCCTGTCGAACTCTTTAAAGATACTCTCTATACCTATACCCTTGTGCGCGGTAAGTACGAGGGTGTGAAACCAGAGGTCTACGAGTTCGTGCACGACTTCGCTGCTCTCTTTTTCCCGTGCGGCCTCGTCGAGTTCTCCGGCCTCTTCTGCCACCTTTTCTAAAATCTTTTCAAGCCCTTTAGAGTAGAGCGAAGTTACGTAAGAGTTCTTTGCCTCTTCTGTTTTCCGGGCTTCAAGTATCTTGTAGAGCTTGCCTAAGATACCCGGGCCTATAGGCTCTGTGCCGCCCTCAAGCTCGATTGAATTGAAGAAGCAAGAGGTTTGACCCGTGTGGCAGGCGGGCCCCGCAGGCGCTACTTTCATTAAAATAGTATCTGCGTCGCAGTCGTACCGAACGGACTTTACATGAAGATAATTGCCCGACGTTTCGCCCTTGCACCATAACTTTTGCCTCGACCGGCTGTAAAAATGGGCCTTGCGCGTAGAGAGGGTCAGGCCGAGCGACTCGGCGTTCATGTACGCGAGCATCAGCACCTCAGACGTAAGAGCGTCTTGCGCAATGGCCGGCAGCAATGAATCGGAGCCGAATTTTATCTTATCTATATCGAATACTTCTGTCATTACACACTGTTTTTTCGAAGCCGCGACCCGAACTATTCCCTCAACCTTAAGTATAGTACCACAGCCCGCATAGTGTCAATACCACTTTTGAAGTGCGCAAGCTTAGAGAGAGCTTCTTTTCTAAAATAGATTCTCTCTGTTGTTCGATGCGCTCCGTTCTTTTAAGGGCAAACCTCTATTTAATCAACATGTTTACCATAACGCTGAGTCCGCTGATAAGGGCCGCTCCGGCAATAGAGGCGAGCAGGCCGGAAACGTGCAGTCCCGAGATTGCCTGGGCAACGGCCCAGAGCAGGAATCCGTTGATAAAGAGGGTAAAGAGGCCGAGCGTAAGGCATGTGATGGGAAGGGTCAGCAGAATGAGCAGCGGTTTTATGATTACGTTGAAGATGCCAAGAAGTATAGCGCCGGCTACTATAGGGCCGTAGCCGGTAACTTCGATGCCCGGCACAAGGTACGCGGCAAGGAAGATTCCGAGCGAGAGTATGGAGAGGCGCAAAAGTATGGTTGACATGGCTGCTCTGTTCCCGGTGCCTGTTATTTAATGCTCAGTATGTCGAGCATCTCTTTATGGATTTTACCGTTGGAAGCGAGGCACTCGGCGCCGTATATGTCGAATGGGGCGGAGTTAAAGTCGCTTAAGCTCCCTTTTGCCTCTTGCAGTATAAGCGCTCCGGCGGCAACGTCCCACGGTTTTAGCTTAAGTTCCCAGAAGCCGTCGAATCTGCCGCATGCCGTGAAGCACAGGTCGAGCGCCGCGGAACCGGTTTTTCTTACGGCCTGGGCCCTGAGAGTAAAGTTTTTGAAGTGGTCGAGGTTGTTATTTTCACTTGTACGGATGTCGTACGGGAATCCGGTCGCGACCAGGCTATCGTTTACGGTACCGGTCTGTGAGACCGATATTTTTTTGTCGTTCAGCAGTGCGCCTCTTCCCATTTCCGCGCTGAAAAGCTCGTTCGATACCGGGTTGTAGACTACACCGGCCTCTACCTTGCCGTTGGCCTCAAAGCCGATAGAGACGGCGAAAAAAGGGAGGCCGTGAGCGAAGTTGGTAGTGCCGTCGATGGGGTCGATTATCCAGCGAAACCGCTCGTGCCCACTACCTTCCGAACCTTTGATAGCACCGCCCTCTTCGGCAAGTATGGAGTGGTCTGGAAATTGTTCCGTAATTATACGAAGGATAAGCTCCTCGGCAGACTTGTCCATTTCGGTAACAATGTCTACGCTGCCCTTGTGCTTTACTGTGCCCGGGTTGCCTAACCTGTTTTTTATAAGCGCCCCTGCCTCTTTGGCCGCTTTAACAGCTATTGAAATAGGTGTTGTCATTATACCGTCCGAATAGAGTACGAAAAAAGATGCGGCCAGCGGCCATTGTGCGCCGTTATTGCGCAAGTCTGTTCTTTAATAAGGCCGGAGGGAGCGCGTGGAAAAGAGCAAAAAAAGCGCTGGTAAAAAGAGACGCAGGTCAGTTGTCGGATGAAGAGGACGGGCAGGTCGAACAGTCCGGCTTTGCGGGTGTATCCGCGGGTTTGCTGTCCTTTTTCTTAGGCTTTTTTGAGTAACCGTCCGCATACCAGCCGCCGCCTTTTAGTACAAAGGAACTCTGCGAGATAAGTTTCTCTACCTTGGTGGAAGAGCAGTGCCGGCACTTTTTTACAGGGTCGTCTGAAAACTTCTGTATCTCTTCAAAGACGGTATTGCAACTGTTGCATTTATATTCGTAGATTGGCATCTGAAAAACTCCTTTTAAATATTACGTATATTGTAGGGTTTGGCGCACTTTATGTCAAATAATATGTCTGTTTTTGCGCCTGTTGGTTAATTTGGTTACAAAAAGCAGCGCGATAATACCGAGCCCGGCAAAGAAGAGTTTAACCCCTGTATTAAAGCCGGGCGCGTGGTAGGTAAGCTTTATCGTATGCGGGCCGGAGTCGAGAAAGAGCCCGCGGACAAAGCCGTTTATGCGCAGTATAGGTCTGTTTACGTTGTCTACGCTCGCCCGCCATCCCGGGGCAAAGGCGTCGGTTACTATAAGTATGCCCGGTTTTAAAGAGTCTGTCTTTATCGTCAAGCTGTTGGCCTTATATCTTGTTATGGTAGCCGGGGTAATTATTCCGCTCGCTCTTTTTGCCGCCTTTGCGTTCTGTATCTTTGTTAGAATATCCGTGCCGATAGTCAGCCCCGTTGCCGCGTTTGTGGTTATGCTTAAGCGTGTCGCCTCGAAGGCGGCCTTGTCTTTAAAGGGATGGAGAATAAAGGCGCGGTCAAAGGCTCCGATGTTTTCGAATATCTTTATCTCCGCGTCGTACACAAGCTCTATCTTTTCAAGAGCGAATTTCTGCGCGTACTTTTTCGAGAGTTTATACCCCTTTGGCAAAAGAAAATACTTAACCCCCATTAACGAGTAGTGGGGCAGGTGATCGAGCAGGTCCCGCTCAATGTCGGACTTTACTATTTTGAAGTGCGCCCCTATTGCGGAGTTGTCTCTTTTTACGGTTATGCGTTGCGGCATACCCGTAAACCATAACGACGGGCTTGTAGTATCCTGTCCTTCAATCGGGCTTTCTAAAAACCGGTACCTGAACTCCGGCAGGCTTTTTAGCGCAAGCGCGTTTACGTAGTGCAGGTCGAAGAGGCCGGCGCTTCCGGCGTAGTTTGGAAAAAGCAGACCGTAAAAGCCCATAACGCGCGGGTAGCCGGGTTGAGCCTGTATGAAATTCACATAGGGGGGTGCAATAAATTCAGCCTGCCTGTCTCTAAGCCCGTTTTGCGAGATAGAGTCTGTAAAGAGCGTACCGGCAAAAAAGAGGGTTATAGCGGTTGCAGCTATTAACAGAGTGCCCCGTTTAAAAATAAGGGAAAGTAAGATGCCGCATAGACCTATGGCAAGCGGGATAAGCTGAAGAAAGAGTCCGTCGGGGCCGTATCCGCGCGGCATAGCCCACCAGAGTTCAAGCGCCGCTACGG
>JAJRYL010000208.1 GCA_024275855.1 Deltaproteobacteria bacterium | reverse complement strand
CTATCGACAGACCAAACCACGTACCCTTGCCAACGGTACCAGTTTTAGCGGCTGCATGGTAAGTGAACTACCACGTGCTAAAGCCCGTGGTTTCTAACCTGATAGCATAATCCGCCATGAACGGATTATGCCGAAAACACCTTTGCTACGCCGGATAAAGCCGGCTTCGCTACGGGCGGCCATTCATTCCCGGCCTTAAAAAACCGGAGTTTTCTGACCGGGTTTAATAAATCCCTCTATTAATTTTCCGCTATCGCTACATAGCCGCTTTTACGCTGCGGGCAATGTAGTTAGGAATACTTTTAAGTCCCATAACCTTATCTACGGCTCCGGCCTTAATCGCCTCTTTAGGCATGCCGAAGACCACACAGCTGGCCTCGTCCTGGGCAATAGTCAACGCTCCGGCATCCTTTGCCTCTTTCAGGCCGCGGGCGCCGTCGTCTCCCATGCCGGTTAGTATTATCCCTACGGCATTTCTACCAGCGTACTTGGCGGCTGATCTGAATAACACATCTACCGACGGCCTGTGACGATTAACCAGCGGCCCGTCCTTAATCTCCACATAATACCTCGCGCCGCTGCGCTTCAAGAGCATATGCGAACTTCCGGGAGCGATAAGAACGTGTCCTCCCAATACCGAATCTCCATTTTTCGCCTCTTTAACCCCTACCCTTGAAATAGAATTCAATCTCCGGGCAAAGGCGTTAGTAAACTTATCCGGCATATGCTGCACCACGCATATTCCGGGCGAATCCGGCGGCAGGGCGCTTATAAGTTCCGCCAACGCCTCTACGCCTCCGGTAGAAGCGCCTATAACTACAACCTTGTCGGTTGTTTCAACCATTGCCTGCGTCTTGTTCTTTGCAAGTATCGCGTCGGCACTCAACTTCGGACGTACCTCACGCGCGCTATGCCGCCTTACCCTCGCGCTTGCGGCAGCCCTGACCTTGCCGGTAAGGTCGGACATAGCCTGCGGCAGCTTCTCTACCATATCAATCTTCGGCTTGGTTATAAAATCTATTGCTCCAAGCTCCAATGCTTTTAGCGTGGTCTCGCACCCCCGCTCAGTCAAAGAGCTTACCATTAGTACCGGCATCGGGTTGGTAGACATAAGTTTTTCAAGAAATGTCAGGCCGTCCATTCTCGGCATCTCTACGTCGAGAGTAAGAACATCCGGTTTAAGCCTCTTGATCTTATCGATAGCTATAATAGGGTCGGACGCAACGCCGACTACCTCTATTCCCGAGTCACTGGAAAGAAAATCAGTAAGTATCTGGCGAACCAGCGCCGAGTCATCTACAATTAGCACCTTGATTATATTTAAGTACCCCATACATTCATATTTTTTACTTTGCCGTTCCGTTTTATTACATACTACGGAGACCTTAAAGCTTGTAAAATAGACGAAATATCATTAACAGTATTAAGAGATGGTAAGCGGCGCTGTCGAGCCAGTTCTTCCCATAGGCATACGTACTACCTCCGGACTCCCGCTCTTAGCCGTGTGCAACAGCGCGTCTATGCAATACTTTGCGGCCTCGCCTACGGCCCGTTCCGGCGAGTTCAAGATTCTTATCAATCTGCTTGCGTAGATGCTCTGCTCAAGGCTCAGCGGCGCAAGGTTGCCGCTTGTCCGGTTCGGCTCTTCACCACCGCCTGTGCCGGACTCGTCTACCCCGGAAGTGTTCAGCAACCAGTCAATCGATACACCGTACCTGTCGGCGAACTTTACAATATGGCCCGCCGGAAACCGGCCCCGCCTCTTATAGTTGCTTATAGCCTGCGGAGAAATGTTAAGCGCCCTGGCTACAGCCGAATCGTTCTTTAAGTCCCCGGTCTGCTTCATCCTGCTGATTACACTCTCAAAATTCTGATTCATATCAACCCCTCCCTGCTTTTTTAACATCGTCACCCATTTTGTCTATCAAGCACGACTTGCATAACCCCGGCTGCTTTCCGTGCTTCATCTTATAGGTACACGTATCCATTGCCTCTAAAAGTTCATGTCTGCCGGCGCTCGACTCCGAGTGACCGCAAAAGAAGTAACCGCCGGGCCTCAGGTATTCAATTAGCGAATCCCTTACCTTGCGTTGCCTCGCTTCGTCAAAGTAGATAACTACATTCCTGCAGAAGATCAGATCGAAGAGCCCCTTGTGCGGATAACTCTCGAAAAGATTTATCTGCTTAAATGTCACAAGTTCCTTAACCTCCTCTTTTACGCTGTATAATCCGCGGTAGACGCCCGTACCCTTAAGAAAATAACGCCGCAACAGCTCCGCGCTTAAGGACTTTAATTCATCGTCTCTGTAGATACCGCACGCCGCTGTTCTTAAAACACCTGAAGACAGGTCCGAAGCCACTACCTTTATATCCTGCATATTAAGATCGACTCCGTTTTCACGCAATCCCTCAAGTAAAGTTATAGCTATGCTGTACGGCTCCTCTCCGGTAGAACAGCCCGCGCTCCAGACCCTTAACCTGTTAGTATGTGAACTTACAAACTCCGGGATTACAACCGTTCTCATAAAATCGAAGTGATGCGGCTCTCTGAAAAAATTGGTCGTGTGGGTGCTCAGGTAATCCACAAAAGTCGCAAGCTCTCCCTTATCATGGGAAATCATATTATAGTACTCGCTGAAACTCTCCATATCGAGTTTTCTAAGCCTCTTCTGAAGCCGTGTTACGAAGATCTCCTTTTTGAGCCGTGCCTTGTTTATGCCGCTCTTTAAGTGGGCGAGATCCCGCAGCTTTATATACTCTTGTTCTGTTATAGCTTTAACCATCTCTTCACCCCACCCGATCAAATCTCTACAAAACCGCCTTCGCCATCCGAACCATCGTAAGTACCAGAACCTCCAACTACGGCAGCCATAACTGGAGAGTTGCTCGTATGGCCTCTTGCGCTCCCTTTTCCGGCGAACAGCGGTGTTACGTTAGAATCCGTATCCGGCTCTGTGCCGGTATACTTAATATCTACTCCTGCGCCATCTACCTTGAAGAAACCTACGAGCTTACTTAAAGAGACCGACTGGCTCGCCACTTCGTTAATAGAGTTACTTATCTCCTCGACAAGAGCCGCGTTCTGCTGGGTTACCTGATCCATCTGACCGACCGCTTTATTAATCTGATCCGTACCCGTTGCCTGCTCTTGCGATGCTGCGCTTATTTCGGCTATCAGGTCCGCGGTCTTCTTTACGTCACGGGTTATATCGTCCAACGACTCTTTAGTATCCATAGCGAGCTTCGCTCCTCCTTCGGTCTTCTCCATGTTGTCTTTAAGCAAGGTAGCTATTTCCTTGGCCGCCGTAGCGCTTCTTTGCGCAAGGTTGCGTACCTCCGCTGCGACTACGGCAAACCCTCTGCCCTGCTCCCCCGCTCTTGCCGCCTCAACCGCTGCGTTCAAGGCTAAAAGATTTGTCTGAAACGCAATCTCGTCTATCATATCGGTTATATCAACAACCTTTTTCCCGCTCTGGACTATCTCCGCCATATTTGTCGCCATATTATTTACAACGGTCGTCCCCCTGTCCGCGGCGTCGCGCGCCTGCGCCGCTAACTTGTTTGCCTGCATGGCGGAGTCGGCGTTCTGGCGGATAGACGCCGACATTTCCTCTATAGTTGACGCGGTCTCTTCAACCGAGGCCGACTGCTCCGTTACCCTCTGCGCGAGATCTTCACTACCCTTGGCGACCATTTCCGAAGCCGAGGTTACCTGAGAGACCGAACTGCGTACCTGAGAGATTATGCCGGAAAGATTTCTCGCCATATCCTGGGCAGAGCCTATCATCTCTCCAATCTCGTCGCTTGAATCAACATCTACGGTTGCCGTAAGGTCTCCCCTTGTAACCGCATTAAGTAACTCTACGCCTCTATGCAGGGCTTTTGATATCGCGCCGGAAACAATTAGAGCAAGCAGTACGGTAATCGCAAGGCTCAGCACCCCGATAATCGTTACAAGGGTAATCGACCTGGCGTAGAGCGCCGAGGCTTTACTCTTGGTTGCCGCCGCCTCTTCAAGCTCATGTTTTACAAGTTTATCGGAAAGGCTTATAAACTTTTTAAACCTCTGCGCCTGAACACCAAGAGCTACTCCCTTCGCCTTCTTTAAATCCCCGGCATAGAGAGCCGGTATCAGCTCCATATCTCTCGTCTTTGCGAAAGCCTCCCATATACCCTTGATCTCCGTTACCGTTTTTATCATATTGCTCTTCATATACTTGTCTTTGAGCATTGTATCTATCTTCGAATTTATCGTTCCGCTCAACCCTTTTATTACTTCGTACTGTTTATCCTTACCTGCCTTTGTAGACTGCGCCATCATTGAAATAAGCGCCGCCCTTACACCGTTAAGGTCGCTCTTAATCTCTAAAATACCGACCGAACCTGTAAAGTGCTCGTTGTAAATAACCTCAAGCATTCCATCGACCTTGTTGAGGCTTCGCCCGCCTATAAAACCGACCGATATTATCGCCACCGCGGCAATACCGAGGATAAGAAAAAGTTTGCTCTTAACCTTCATGTTATCAATAAATTTAACCTTCATCTCTATCACTCCCTTATGCTCCGCCGGTCTTGAAAACGGCTATTTATGTTTAATTACGGTTTCAAGAAAGTTAAAATATCTAATACCGTTTAACTCAGGTAACCTGCGCCTGCCGCTCCGCATCCGCCTCCAGCCCGGAGGCAACGCCGCCGCTCTCGTGCGCAGGAAGAGTATCCGCCGCCTCTTCACCTTCCGACTCAGCGCTTGCCGCGGCCTCAAGGCTCGTCATCTCTTCTCCGGTCAGTATTCTATCCACATCGAGTATTATCAGCAGCCTGTTCTCCAACTTTCCGACCCCTTTCATAAAGTCGGTATTGAGCTTTGTGCCAAAAGGCGGAGTAGGGTCGATACAGCTGTTTGAGAGCATGGTAACCTCGCTTACGGCATCAACTATCATACCCATGATATTGTCGCCGATCTTCGAAACGATAACGCAGGTCTGCTTTGTATAATCTATCGGTTTAAAGCCGAACTTCAACCGAAGGTCAACTACCGGCACCACGGTACCACGCAGGTTAATTACCCCTTTAATAAACGCCGGCAGATACGGAACCTTGGTTATCTGCGGAAGTCCGGTAATCTCCTGCACCTTAAGAGCCTCAATGGCGTACTCCTCGTCACCTAATACAAAAGTTACAAACTCCCTTTCCCCCTCGGTCTCCAATAACAGACCCGTCTCCTCCGTGCTCATAGCTCCTCCTCGTCACCCTGTATAGAGCAACTGTATAACCGGCAACTCAATTTACAGCCGGTTCAGTTTTTTAACCATCAAACCAATAAGTTCAACCCCGCCCCCTCACTTAAAACGTTACATCTCCATAACGTCCGCGCCAAAGCCGTCCTCTTGATCGTTATATTCGCCGCCCCCTGAACCGTGCTTTGAAACAGAGGCCGGGTGCTGCATAACGGTAGCGTGTCGCCCGACATGTACGCGCCCGTTTTTATTTGTTGTCGCGATTGTCTCGTCAATCGCGCCTGTAAGTTCGAGTATAGAACCGTTCACCTCGTCTATTCCATTGGCCTGTTCGTTTGACGCCGCCGCTATTTCACTGACAAGATCGGCGACCTTGGCAAAACTGTGCCCAATGTCGGTTAACGTTTCACCTGTCTTTATCGCCATATCGTTGCCGGCCTTTGTCTTCTCCACGCTCTCGCTTATAAGTGTCGTTATCTCTTTTGCGGCCGAAACGCTGCGTTTTGCGAGGTTTCTTACCTCGGAGGCGACAACCGCGAAACCCTTACCCATCTCTCCGGCCCGCGCGGCCTCTATTGCCGCGTTCAGAGCGAGTAGATTGGTCTGAAAGGCTATCTCGTCGATTACGCTTGTGATTTCCGATATCTTCTGGCTGCTCTTGTTCGTCTCGAACATGGCCGATACCAGGTTGTCGGCGACATTCGTACCGTTTGAAGCGACCTGCCTTGCCGTTGCCGCGAGATCATTGGCCTCTTTGGCGGTATCCGCATTCTGGTGAACTGAGGCCGTAAGCTCTTCTACGGCGGAAGAGATACGGGTAACCGCCTTTCTCTCCTCATTCACTCTCATGTCAAGTTTTCTCTCGGTCGATACGTCTTTCCAGCAGGCCGCGAAACCGGTTACCTCTCCATCAGTTGACCTAAGCACGTGGACGTTGGTCTGGAGGATATACCTGCCAAGAGGTATATCCATCTTATGCGGGACAGTGCCACTCTCGGCGAGGTTTTTTAGAATCTTCCTTATCCTGTCCGGGTCTTTATGAAATCGGTGAATGCTGCCGCCGAGAATCAGGTCGGAGTCTATATTAAAAGACGATTGAAGGTAATTCTTCATCTCTTTGAGACTCGTTTTGGCGGTATCGTTCATCCAGTACAGCCTGTTATCTTCCGTAGCGTCGCAGACAAATATATTTTCGCTCGTCGAATTCACAAGTTTTTCGAACTTGTGAAGTTCGCTCTTTATTCTCGAAAGCTCTCTTTTTAAGACCCTGTTCTCCTCGGCTAACTTCTTTCCAAATAACATCCGCCCCCTCCTTATGTTTTATGCGGTTGTACCCCGCGTAAATATTTCTAAATACGTTACCCGCTATAACGCTTAACCTGCCAATACCGGCGTTGAGACTTAACCGAAATACTTTCTGACTATTCCCTCGCCGTCGAGAATAAGAGCTACCCTGCCGTCGCCAAGTATCGTAGCCCCGGCCACGCCGCTTAACCCCTGAATACTCTCCATAGCCTTTATCACCACCTGCTGCTCACCAAGAAGCTCATCCACCAGCAACCCGTACTCGACACCGTCGAGGGTAAAGACCACCACAAGCGACTTCCAGGGTTTTGTCTCGACCGGTTCAATATCAAAGACCTCGTGCAACCGTATCAGTGGCACATACTTGTCTCTGAAATAGATCACCTCGCCCTTGCCCTCTATAGTCTTAACCTCTTCACGCGCCGGCCTGCGCGATTCGAGCACCGTTATTATAGGAACGATAAAACGTTCGTCCCCGACCGACACTATAAGACCGTCTATTACGGCAAGCGTAAGCGGTATACGCAGCAGCACCTTGGTACGGGTATCTTTTTCCGACTCTATCGAGATACTGCCGCCAAGCTCTTCTATATTCCTTTTGACGACATCCATTCCCACTCCGCGCCCCGATACGTCGGTAACCGTGTCCGCAGTGGAAAAACCGGGCAGAAAGATCATGTCGAAGACTTGGGCATCGCTCAAAGAGGCCGCGTTGCCGGACTCGAGAAGCCCTTTATCTATCGCCTTGGCTACTATCTTCTGCCTGTCGAGCCCTTTTCCGTTATCCTCTACCGTAACGACCACGCAACCGCCGCCGTGGTACGCGTCGAGCTTAACTACGCCCTCTTCGGGTTTGCCTCTCTCCTGACGCTCTTGCGGAGACTCTACTCCATGATCGACCGCGTTTCTTATCAGGTGCGTCAACGGGTCCGATATTTTTTCTATCAGTGTCTTGTCAAGCTCGGTCTCCTCGCCGGATATTTTCAACGACACGACCTTACTCTTCGATTTAGCGATATCTCTGACTATGCGGGTGAACTTTACAAATACGTTGCCTATAGGCTGCATACGCATAGACATTACCCGCTCCTGGATCTCGCGGGTATTTCTATCGAACTGAACGCTAACTGACTGAAGCACCGCAAGATCTTCCGCATTGGGGTTATTGGCGTACCGGGAAAGCATCGACTGCGTGATTACAAGCTCTCCGGCAAGGTTTACCAGTTTATCTATCTTTCCGGTCTCAACCCTTATGGTGGAGTTTTCGTCCTTTCCGCCTATTGCGCGCCCCGGCTTCTTCTGTTTTTTAAGCGCATTGCCAAGCTCTGAAGAGGTAATTACCCGCTCTTCTATAAGAATTTCACCAAGCATCCTCGACTCTCCGGCTTCCGTTCCATCCGCCGCCGCTACCGCCTCACCGTCAATACTCTCAAATAGCCCCCACGCCCCGGCGTTTTCAGTAACCGGCGCGAGCTGAATAATCTCTATCGAGCTATCCTCTTTTATAAACTCGAATACGTCCTCTACGGCCTCTTTACCTTCAGCCGTTAACAGCAGCACATTCCACGAAAGATAACTCGACTCCGGATCCATTTCCTCAAACGCAGGAAGCGCGTCACACTCCACATCGCTTCGTACCAATGTGCCGAGCCCGGCTAACCGGCCTACTATTCCGTTCATCGGGTCTATTCCGCAACGCATGGTATCTATGCCGGGGGTAAAGAGTACTCTGTACAGAGTCATCTCCGGTGCGTTCAACTCTGCGGCGTCGCTTTCGCCGCTCCCCGCTTCTCCGGCGCCTTCCGAACCTGTCCCTTCTTCGAGCAATCCCTTCAATTTGGCAAGCGTTCCGTCAACCGGAAAAGCGCACTTGATACCCCCCTTCGCGGACTCCACAAGCGCCTTAACGGAATCGACGGATTCGAGAAGAATAGAGACCACACTCTGAGTAGCCGCCATTTCTCCGGTTCTGAGCTTATCGAGCACAGTCTCCATTGTATGGGTAAACGAATTTATCTCATTAAAGCCGAGACAACCGCTGTTGCCCTTCATTGAGTGAGCCGCCCTGAAGATAGCGTTCATAAGCTCCATATCTTCCGGGCTGTTTTCAAGCTCAAGTATGGAAACCTCCATATTGGAGATATGGTCCTCGCATTCGATAAAGAAGGTCTCCTTTATCTTATCCATATCTATCGCTACATTATTCGACACCGCAACCTCCTTGATACCACGCAATAACCGTTATTTTTTTACCTGAATAGAACCGACGGCAGATCAATGGACTACCTGCTTAACCACCTTTAAAAGCTGCTCCGGGGTAAAAGGTTTTACTATCCAGCCAGTTGCCCCGGCCTCTTTACCCTCCTTCTTCTTACCCTCTACACTCTCGGTAGTAAGCATGAGAATAGGCGTAAATTTAAATCCCGGCAGAGCCCTCAGATTTTTAATCAAGGTTATCCCGTCCATTCTCGGCATATTCAGGTCTGTTATTACAAGGCTCGGTTTAAGGCCGCCTTTGACCTTATTGAGCGCTTCTACGCCGTCTCCGGCCTCTTCAACCGTGTGCCCCACGGTCTGTAAAGTAAAGTTGACCATCTGGCGCATTGTAGGCGCGTCATCAACTATCAGAATCGTTTTGCTCATCTGCCTCACCTCACCTAAAAAAGCGTTACGTTGTCTGCGGTCTTTGCCATCGGCTCTTCATCTATTGTTTCGTGCGTATCATCACTACTCTTTGGCTCTCCACTACCGGCCACAAGTTTCATCGCCGTTCTTTCAGACTCCATTGTGTACCGCTCGGCAAGGCGTTCCATTCCCGTACCCCCCTCTATACCCGCATACCCGGAACCACACGATAAAAGCCCCTGCATACGCTCCTGAAGCTCACAAAGAGGCTCCATAACATGTTCTACTCTCTGCCTTGTTATGTCCTGAAACTGAAGGGTAGTGATTAAAGAAGAGACATCCGCGGCTATATCTCTACTGCTTAGAACAAGCCTGTCTACCGACTCCGTCATCTTGGTACTTGCGCTTACTATCTCTCCGAGCACCTTGCCTACACGCTCTTTCGCGCTCTCGGCCTGCTCTACGTCATTATCCGCCATCTCTTTTATTCCCTTCGACGCCTCGTCTATCCTGCCGAGTATCTTAAGAATCAAGCCCTTGATCTTGCAGCTTGAATCATTCGACTTTGTAGAGAGTTTTCTAACCTCTTCCGCTACTACCGAAAAACCTCTGCCCGCTTCACCGGCCCTCGCCGCCTCTATGGCGGCATTTAACGCAAGCAGGTTTGTCTGGCTCGCTATAAACTCAATGTCTCCTACTATTTCAGAGACCTCGGTTATGTCGACCGAAAGCCGGTTCATCTCGTCAACGGCACTTAACGAAGAACGCGAGGCCGCGACAACCACATCCGCCATGCCCCCCAAATGTTCACTCGCGACACTCAAAACCTCTTCTATGCCAAGGCAATCATCTCCGCCGGTTCCATTCTCGTCATCACTCTTTTTAATTGCCTCAAGCGCCGTATCGGCCTGTGAATTTGCCTTCATCGCAATATTTGTGAACCTCTCGCTTATCTCCATCGCAGCGGCCTCGGTCTGCTCAACAACATCCTTCAACTGCTCATTAAGTACAGGCACTACGCGCACGGTATCTTCGGCAACGCTTCTATAAACCTTCTCTATATCGTTAAACGCCCCGTTCCTTTCAGCTTCTACCCGCACAACCTCACCATTAACACGGGTAACTTCCGCCTTCTTAACTCTGCAACTTATATACGACGCGATTAGATACAAGCAGAGCACCGCGACTATAACCACATAACCGCTCTCAAACAGCAACGCCACCAGTATTGGCGCGGCAAAAGGTAGAGCGGCGGCCGCCGGTCTCTTCTCTTTTATCCAACCTACTATTGAAAAGATCTTTTTCATCTCAACCTCTTTTTTTACCAGGCGATACACCGGTTACTTCCGGTTCCGTCTCTATCAACCGCTCAGTTTATCTGCATATTCGGCCCGAAACCGACAGAAGCGAGTATGCCCATCAACTCATACGGCGGCGAAAGCAGCCTCAAAGTTCCACCGCTTGCTTCAGCCGCGTTACTCGCGGCAAGAATTACCTGAACCAAAGAGGTATCT
>JAJRYL010000207.1 GCA_024275855.1 Deltaproteobacteria bacterium | reverse complement strand
TTTTCAGGTTCGGGAGTATGATTTAGAAGTGAAACCTGCACAGTAACACCTCGTGGTCAGGCACCCTTGTTACGGTACTTCCTGTTGAACTTCTCGATCTTACCGGCGGTATCTACAAGCTTCTGCGTACCGGTATAGAACGGATGGCAGCTTGAACAGATTTCAACCGAAATATCTTTATTTGTCGAACGTGTCTCTACAACGTTGCCGCAGACACAATGCGCTTTTGCCTCATGGTATTCTGGATGGATACCTTGCTTCACGATACTACCTCCAATTATTTGCTGAAATGGGGCCTAAACCCCGTCAAAAGACTGTTTTAACCAATACAAACGGCAAAAAAAAAGAGATGCCGCGCATAACGCCGTTATAAGGCGTTGCCTCTGTTCACATACGGCAGGCTCGTATACAGACGCAGAATATTAATGGTATATAGTACCAATAATACTTTTCATCTGCAAGATATTTTTCAAGAAACGAAAAAGGCCATGCGTATACCGAAGGAGCAGGATCAAAAAAAGGGTATGCCTGTTTAAAAAGTTGAAAATAGTTGATTTTTATAAGTGTCTGCGGTAAATTTATAGGGATTATAAACGGATAAGGGTTTCTATGCAAATGATCAAAACGGAAAAAAAGAATAACAAGCTCGACAACGAGTCTCAGCGGCTATTGCATAAGCTATCTACGTTCAACGAGCTTGGCAAGGCGCTTACCTCTTCACTCAGCATAGAAGAGATCCAAAAGGTGGTCGTTGAGAAGGTGCAGGAACTGCTGGAGCCTAAAAACTGGTCCCTGCTTCTTGTAGACCCTGAGACAAAAAAACTTACGTTCAGGGTTACCGTAGGAGAGGGCACGAACAGGATACTCGGCACGACACTCGCTGAAGGCGAAGGAATAGCCGGCTGGGTAGCGAAAGAGCACAAACCGCTGCTGGTACCGGACGTTACAAAAGAGAGCCGTTTTTCGCCGAAGATAGACAAGCTTACAAACTTCAATACCCACTCCGTTGTCTGTGTTCCGCTTGTCGCCCGGGGCAACTGCCACGGCGTTATAGAGTTGATTAACAATATTGACGAGTCGAGCTTTACCGAAGAAGACCTGCTGCTTTTGACAACTATGGGCGACTATACCGCCATAGCTTTAGAGAACGCGTTTTTCATCAACAAGGTAGAGGAGCTTACGATAACCGACGATCTCACCGGGCTTTACAATTCAAGATTTTTGCAGAGCAGGGTCGATTACGAGGTAAAGCGCGCAAACCGTTTCGAGTACGACCTTTCGATGATCTTTCTCGACCTCGACCTTTTCAAGTTTGTAAACGACAAGCATGGCCACCTTATGGGCTCGAAGACACTAAAAGAGGTAGCGGAACTCCTTATACAAAATACCCGCAACATCGATATGGTCTGTCGTTACGGCGGCGACGAATTTGTAATCCTTATGCCGGAAACATCTAAAAAGAACGCCCTTTTAGTTGCCAACAAGTTAAGAAATGCCGTAAAAAATAAGCAGTTTTTAGCGGACGAGGGCATAAATTACCGCCTGACTTCAAGCTTTGGCGTGGCCTGTTTTCCTGACGACGCAAAGAGCAAGGACGAGTTGATTGAGATGGCGGATACCGCGATGTACCGTATAAAAAACAAGGACCGCGACGGCGTTGCCGAAGCTTAACGGAATAACCGGAAGGAAAAGTATTTTGAGAAAAATCCTGCTCCTGACTCTCGCTCTCTCTCTTGCCGGCTGCACAACCGTCGAGACACAGAGCAAGGGGCACAGAATTCAGAGCGACTCCGTAATGCAGATAAAACCCGGAGTAACCACAAGGGCCTCGGCAATAGATCTTTTCGGCAACCCGACGGAAATCACAAACAAAGACGGCGTAGAGACTTTTTTATACCTCTACAGCGAAGATAAAACGCCGACCTTTTTCGGCGGCCTGATTCAGATGGAGTCTCAGAAAAAGAGCGACACAAAGAGCCTGAAGCTCGTTATAAAAGACGGCGTTGTAACCTCTTACAAGTTTATAAGGGAGAAGAACAAAGACAGTAAGGACAAAGAGACGGACAATTAACTACCGGCATACTCTTGGCCTGAGCTGTTAAAGCGGAACCGGGATTCAAGGGCCCGAAGCGGTACTAAGGTATCAACCCGCTTAAATACGCTCTTGCGGTTACATGGCCGGTTCCGCAGCAGACCCTTTTTAGAAGAAGATTGAAAAAGTATAATAGAATAAAAAAAGAGCGGCAAGGGTTACCTTGCCGCTCTTTTGCTTTTTATTCTATCTGAAGTTACGCCAGTTATTGATTAAACTTACCGGGGTTATCTATCTTCTGAGCAACCCCTCCTGAGCGCACCCGGAGAAACCACGGAGCCAACCAGTTTAACAGACTAACCCGAAACGGGAGTTAATAACTTGCCCTATTTCGCTTAACTCACAAAGGCTTAAATCAATACAGGCTCGCAACGTCCGGTAAACCCGCCCGGACTGAGCGTTTTTAAAACTCGGTAGCCGCCCCTGAAAACCCGCCAAATAGTGCGTGCCTTAAACTTGCTACCAACCACTTAGAAAACTCGCCCGAGTTGAAACTACTCTTTGGCCCTGGTCTCTTTTGCGGCTGTTTTCTTGGCAGACTTTGGCGCTTTAGCCTCTGAAGCGTCGGCCTTTTTGGCCTGTTTTTCGACCTTTGGTTCAGCGGCCTTTGTTACCTTGGCGGTCTTGGCCGCTGTTTTCTTTTTAGAAGGTTTTTTCTTAGCCTTCTTGACCTTATCCTCAACAAGCTCGATAATCGCCATCGGTGCGCAGTCGCCGTCTCTAAAACCGTTCTTCATTATACGGGTATAACCGCCCGGTCTTTCGGTGTATCGCGGCGCTACCTCGGTAAAGAGCTTCGTTACAGCCGACTTGCTTCTCATAAAGGCCATTGCCCTGCGGCGCGACGCCACTGTACCGGCCTTGCCGAGCGTTATCATCTTTTCGACATAACTGCGAAGAACCTTCGCCTTTGGCGTTGTGGTCTTAATTCTACCCTCAACAATCAGGTCGTTGGTCATATTGGCAAGCATACATCTTAGGTGTCCGCCATGTCTTGAAAACTTCTTCTTGTCTCTATTGTGTCTCATAAGAAAATACCTTTAAGCGGATTCTTTTTCGTTGTGATGCATTTCGTCGAGTGCGGTACGTACCGGAAAACCGTCAAGCGTCATACCGAAGTCGAGCCCCATGCCACGAAGAATCTCTTTTATCTCGTTTAGCGATTTACGCCCGAAGTTCTTTGTCCTGAGCATTTCACCCTCAGTCTTTTGAACCATCTCGCCTATATACTTTATGTCCGCGTTCTTGAGGCAGTTTGCAGACCTGACGGAAAGCTCAAGCTCGTCTACGGTCTTGTAGAGGTTTTCATTAAACTTTGGCGCGCTCTCGCTGGCCTCTTCTACCTCACAGACCTCCTCTTCCTCCTCAAAGGTGATGAAGACGGTGACCTGGTCTTTTAAGATCTTGGCTGCGATTGCAACGGCACCCTGAGGGTCTATCGCGCCGTTTGTCCAGACCTCTATCGTAAGCTTGTCGTAGTCCGTAGTCTGCCCGACCCTCGCATTGGTTACGTTGAAGTTAACGCGGGTTACCGGCTGAAAAATAGCGTCTATGGGAATAAGACCCACAATATCCTTTAAATCGAAATTCCGTTCGGCAGGGGCGTAACCCTTGCCGGAGTCTACTGTAAGCTCGCAACTGAAGTCCGAACCTTTAGAGACAGTAACCAGAGGAAGATCCGGGTTGAGTATCGTAGTGTCCGCGTCGCAGACTATATCTCCCGCCGTAACCTCTTCCTTGCCGACCGACTTCAGCTCAAGCACCTTGGGCCCTTCAGCGTCCATCTTTATCTTAACCTGCTTGAGGTTTAAGATAATATCCGATACGTCCTCCTTGACACCCGAGATGGTGGAGAACTCGTGGAGTACGTTGTCGAACTTTACACCCGTAACCGCCGCTCCCTGTAAAGAAGAGAGCAGTACCCTTCTCAGTGAATTACCGAGGGTTACCGCAAAACCCCTCTCAAGCGGCTCGGCGACAAACTTGCCGTAGGTATCAGTAAGCGTCTTCTGATCAACCTCGAGCTTCTTCGGTTTAATAAGATCCCGCCAGTTTCTCTGCATTGTGCCCCCGCACTGTTTATAATAATTTTATTGTTTTACTTGGAATAAAGTTCGACAATAAGCTGTTCGTTCATCGGCATGGTAACGTCTTCTCTTTTAGGAGCTCTGAGAATAGTACCCTTCATCGCCTCTTTGTCTATCGAGAGCCACTCCGGTACGCCGCGCCTCTCGACCGTCTTGAGGTTTTCGATTACTATCGGATGTTTACTTCTTTTTTCCGATACCTCGACAACGTCGTTCTCTTTAATCTGATAAGAGGCTATATTCACTTTTCTGCCGTTAACCTTGAACGCGCCGTGAGTAACCATTATACGGGCCTCGCGCCTGTTGCCGGCGAAACCGAGCCTGTAGACGACGTTATCAAGCCTGCGCTCAAGAAGTGAGATAAGGTTGTCACCGGTTATCCCCTTGATTCTTTCAGCACGCCTGTAGGTATTTTTGAACTGACCTTCCATCAGCCCGTACGCCCTTTTTACCTTCTGCTTCTCTCTAAGCTGAATAGAGTACTCGGAAGCCTTTGAGCGCGACTGGCCGTGCTGTCCGGGGCCGTAACCACGGCGGTCAAACGAACACTTGTCGGTATAACACCTGTCGGACTTAAAGAAGAGTTTCAACCCCTCTCTTCTGCATATCTTACAGGCCGACCCTATATATCTTGCCAACTTCCCCTCCCTTACTTAAAACCGATCTACGATTTTTATATGTAAAAAAAATTAACGGATCAGACCCTGCGCCTTTTCGGCGCTCTGCATCCATTATGCGGCAACGGTGTTACGTCGCGTATAAGGCTGATGCTGAAACCGGCCGCCTGTAGTGCCCTAAGGGCGGCTTCCCTGCCGGAACCGGGGCCGTTAATAAAGACATCTATCGTCTTCATGCCCATATCGATAGCCTTGCGGGCCACCGCTTCTCCCGCGACCTGAGCGGCAAAAGGCGTACCTTTGCGCGACCCCTTGAAACCCTGCGCACCGCAACTCGACCACGCTATTACATTGCCTGCCGGATCCGCTATGGTAATCATGGTGTTGTTGAAGGTCGACTTAATATGGGCAACGCCCCTTGCTACCGACCTTTTTTCTTTCTTTTTACCTTTAACTTTAACTTTCGCCATCTACTCCTCCAAAAAGCGGGCCGTAAAATAAACCCTATTCACTTACGGCTGGACTTAATACCAAACCCAAGTGCTCAATTTTACGCCCAAAGTCTGGTATGAATTAGGTACTATAACATACTTCCGGCAAGTACTTTACTTATTTTTTTCCGGAAACGGCACTCTTCTTGGG
>JAJRYL010000206.1 GCA_024275855.1 Deltaproteobacteria bacterium | reverse complement strand
CCTACCTGCGCCTTGTCCGCGTTGCCGTAACCGGTAACCGCAAGCTTTATCTTTCTCGGGTCGTACTCGAATACCGTAACCCCGAACTCAGCCGCCGTTAGCAGCACGGCCCCTCTGGCATGCGCAAGCACAATAGCGCTGCGCGCGTTTTTAGCGAAAAAGAGCGATTCAACGGCCATGCTCGTTGGTTTATACTCTTTTATAACGGAACCAAGCCCCTCTTTTATAGCGAGCAACCGTTCCGGCAGGCTACTACCCTTAAGTACCAGCTCCCCGTTGGTTACAAGGCTGCACCCGGAGCCGTTGCCGGACTCTACGATACCGTAACCGGTAACCTTGCTACCGGGGTCTACGCCGAGTATCTTGCCTTTTGGAGCCATTTAATATAACTTTCCTACTTAAGGTAACTTTTCTTTAAGGGATAGTCCGGTTAATTAAGACCTTCCTGCGGTATATGGAGTGTCGTTTTTTTTGCCGCCCTAAATTGCTCGAAATGTGGAAGGGGGATATCAGGTCGATTACTCTGAGGTTTCTAAGATAACTTCTCCATCTCCGCCTCTGATATATCGAAATTGGCGTAGACCTCCTGTACGTCATCGTACTCCTCAAGCTCTTCGAGCAGCTTAAAGACACTACCGGCCCTCTTGGCGTCTATCTTTACCGTATCTTTGGGTATCATGGTTATCTCGGCGCTCCGGTACTTTAACCCGGCGGCGTCGAAAGCGTCTTTGACCTTATGGAACTCACTCGGGTCGGTAGCCACCTCGTAAACACCCTCTGCGGTATTGGTCTCTACGTCGTCGGCGCCGGCCTCTATTGCCGCGTCCATAAGGGTCTCTTCGTCAAGAGCGTCTATATCGAAGAGAAAAAAACCCTTCTTCTCGAACATCCATGCTACGGAGCCGCTTGTACCGAGAGAACCGCCGTACTTGGAAAAAGCGTGGCGTACATCCGAGGCGGTGCGGTTACGGTTATCAGTCATGTACTCCACAATAACGGCAACGCCCCCGGGGCCGTAACCTTCGTATACGCCCTCTTCGTAACTGACGCCCTCAAGCTCTCCGGCGCCCTTTTTAATAGCGCGCTCTATATTCTCCGCAGGCAGGTTATCGCTCTTCGCCTTGTCAACAGCGGTACGGAGCCTCGGGTTTCCGTTAACGTCGCTGCTGCCCATCTTGGCCGCGACCATAATCTCTTTAACGAGCTTGGTAAATGTTCTGCCTCTTTTGGCATCGGTGCGCGCCTTCTTGTGTTTTATATTAGCCCACTTGGAGTGTCCCGCCATGAAATAGTTTCTCCTCGGTGAAGATTAATTTATGTCGAAATCCGAAAAGGGTGACGTAAAAAATAGTCTGTGAAACAGTAGAAAAATAACATAAATCGAAGGACTTTTCAATTTTCATTTTTCTGTCCGTTTCAAAAATATCGAAGGGAAAATAGTATCCTGAGTATCAAAAGAGAGCGTCTGAAATGAGCAACGCAGAGAACCGCCGCTACGGTTAAGCGGTTTAGGAGCCTTAATCGTGCTCTATGCCGTACGCCCGTATCTTCCTGTAAAGATGGCTGCGCTCGATACCTATCGCCTGGGCGGTTTTAGAGATATTGCCGTTAAACTCCTTTAGCTTGCTTATAATAAAATCTTTTTCAAAACCGTTACGGGCCTCTTTTAACCGGGCCGCGGTATATGGAGCGCTCCGCGGGGCGGTTGCGTCGCCCCTTATATAAGCAGGAAGGTCGCCCGGCGTAATCTCATTGGACGGAACCATAATAACAAGCCTCTCGATAAGGTTCTTTAGCTCACGCACGTTGCCGGGCCAGTTATAAGCCACCAAAAGAGCGAGCGCCTCAGCGCTTATGCCCGGTACCTCGCGCGCGCTTCGCGCCGCGTACTCGCCCAAGTAGTACTCGACAAAGAGCGCGATGTCGTCGCGCCTGTCTCGAAGCGCAGGCATATGAAAAGGTATAACGTTCAGCCGGTAGTAGAGGTCTTCTCTGAAGTTGCCGCTCTCTATCTCGTGCTTAAGGTTTTTGTTGGTAGCGGCGATAACACGCACATCCACCGTAACAGGCTCTGTACCGCCAACGCGGGTAAAGCTCTGGTCCTGAAGGATACGCAGTACCTTGGCCTGCGTCTTGGGGCTCATATCCGCTATTTCATCGAGGAAGATACTGCCGCCGTCGGCCATATCGAACTTGCCCGGCTTGGAAGAGACGGCTGAGGTAAAGGCGCCCTTTTCGTGGCCGAAAAGCTCGCTCTCTATAAGCTCTTCTGGAATAGCGGCGCAGTTAACCTCTACAAACGGTCTGCGGGCGCGCTCTGAATAGAGGTGGATATTTCTTGCGATAAACTCTTTACCCGTACCGTTCTCACCCGTAATAAGTACCCACGAGTTGGTCGGGGCAGCCCTCTTAATATCCTCTTTAAGCGCGGTGATAGAGGCGCACCTGCCTATTATATCGAACTTCTTAAGCTCGCGCGTACGAAGCTCCCTGTTCTCTTCAACGAGCCTGTTCTGCTCAAGGGCATGCTCTACGGTTAATATTACCTTCTCAAGCGACAGAGGTTTTTCTATAAAATCGTAAGCGCCGAGCTTTGTCGTCTTTACGGCAGTCTCTATATTGGCGTGCCCGGATATCATAATTACCGGCAGGTTCGCCCGCCGCTCTTTAATCTCTTTTAGCGTCTCAACGCCGTCTTTTCCCGGCATCCAAATGTCGAGCAGCACAAGGTCGGGGGCCATCTTGTCGAGCCTTCGTAAAGCCTCCTCGGCGGTACCCGCAAGGTAGACCGTCTACCCCTCGTCTTTAAGAACCCCGGCAAGCGCCTCTCTTATTCCCTTTTCGTCGTCTACTACTAAAATGCTCTTCATACACTTACCGTTTTTGTCGGAAGCTCTACTATAAAACGAGTCCCTCCGCCCCTGTTATCTTTAACCCGGATATAACCGTTATGGTCTGAGACTATGTTGCTCACAATAGCGAGCCCAAGCCCCGTACCGCTGCCCTTGGTAGAGAAGTACGGCTCGAAGAGCCGCTCTCTATCCTCCGGCTCTATGCCGGAACCGTTATCTATAACCTCAAGCCGCGCCACCTCAAGCTCTTTAATATAAATGGTTACCACACGGATAATACCATTAGACGAGATAGACGCCACTGAATTATCTATAAGATTTATTAGAACCCTCTTTATCTGGTCTCTGTCGATATCGAAAACAGGCAGTGTTTTATCAACATCCGCCTCGAAGATAATCTCTTTGCGCCCCGACTTATAGAGCGCTACCGTCTCTTCTACAATCATGTTAAGGTCGTTAGGCGTGGGGTTTGAGGCCGGCATTCTGGCGAAACTCGAAAACTCGTTTACCAGAACCTTTAACTCGTCTACCTGCCTGATAATCGTATCCGTACAGTCGTCGAAAACATGCGTGCTGTCGTCGAGCTTATTGAGGTACTTTTTGCGCAGCCGTTGAGCCGAGAGTTTGATAGGGGTCAGGGGGTTCTTTATCTCGTGCGCTATTCTCTTTGCGACCTCTTTCCAGGCGAACATCCTCTGTGTCTTCAACAGGTGCGTAAGGTCGTCGAGCACCGCCACCATGCCGATATAACTGCCGTGTTCGTCTCTAAGGGCGTTGAGGTTGACCAGCACGGTAACGGAGGTGCCCTGCACGTCAACCTTCATCTGCCGTTCGAGGGCCTCGCTTCCGGCCTCGCTCATGTCCTTTATCATGCCCCTGAAGACCTCTCTGTCCTCCTCCCTCAAGACCTCTTTATAACTGCGGTCGATAGAGTTTTTGGCATCGGTGCCGAGTATTTCGGAGGCCACCCTGTTCAGGGCCGTAATCCTGCCGAGTTTATCTATAGAGACGACCCCCGCCGATACGTTGCTTAAAACAATCTCTATGTAGCGCCTCCTCTGCTCAAGCTCTATGTTGGTCTGCCTGAGGTCGATATTGGCCTCTTCAAGGCGGGATTTACTCGCCTTCAAGTCTTCCGTCATCCTGTTGAACGACTTTACCAGAAGGCCGATCTCGTCGTTAGACTCGCCCTCTATCTTATAATCGAGATTACCGCTCGCCACGGCGTGCGTACCTTCGGCAAGCTCGTAGATAGGCACGGTGAGGCTCTTGGCCATATACCTGCCTATCCAGATGGCGAAAAAGAGTATGAGCAGCGTGATAATAAGCAGTATCGAGAAGTAACTCGCCTTTACCGGGTTTCTTAGAAGCTTAAGCTGCTTGTAACCCTCGAACGCCGTGCTTATCTCCTTCATCTTGGCTATCAGGCTTCGCGGTACGTAGTGGCTCACCACCACGGCACCGGTTATTTTCTCCGTATCGGTAACATCCCTTACCGGGTAGATACCCCGAACCACGTCGCCGACGTTTAGCGTCTGCACAAAGCTCGACGCGTCACCGGCAAGCGCGCTCTTTACATGCACGAAATCGATATTGGGAACCATATTCTTATTTACAGCCGTAGAGATCGCGTACGCGATCATCTCTCCTGCAGGGGAGTAGATCTCTATAGTGGAAAAATCGTTCTCTTCAAGCCGCACGTCCGTAAACTTGTCGAGCTCCTCGTCCTTGTTTATCAGTTTCCTGCGCGAGACCGAAAAAGAGAGGGTGCGTGCGCCGGACAGAACCCTGTCCGTCATGTCCTGATAGTAGTTCTGCGCAAGTTCGAGAGACTCCGAAAGCGAGTCCTCTATCTTTATGGCGAACCACCCGTCTATACTTTTGTTGATAAAACCGATAACAACGAAGAAGAGAATAAAAGTAGGTATTATGGTAAGGCCGATAAAGGCCATGATGAGCTTGGTCATGAGCTTTGTGCCCATTGCCTTGCTCCTGCGCTCGAAGAAGAACTTTACGCTGTTTCTCATTACAAGAAAAATGAGGAGCGTAAGCAGAATAATATTTATATTGATAAGGCCGAGAAGAAGTATGTTGGTGGGAATAGGTACGTCCGGGCTGATTATCGAGAGGTTAGACTCAAGATAGGTAAGCAGAATAATAGCCGGAACGACTATCAGGATTATAATAAACTCCCGCCGCCTTCTTCTGTGCTCAGCCTCCGGTATCTTAGCGCCGCTCATACTCTACCCGAGTGTAAAGCTGTAGTAGTACCAATCGGTCTCGAAATCCCATAACTTCACAAAAAAGAGCAGGTAGTCGAGCGAGAAAGGAAGCTTCACCGAACTCAACTCGGCCTTGACCCTCAGATCATACTTCTTGCCCTTTGACATAGGAGCGGTTACCTTCAGCGATACCGAATCCACAACGGACATAAGCCGTTTCATCTCGGCTATATCAGCAGTTCTTACAACCTTGCCGCCGCGCTCGTCAAGCGTTACCAGGTACTCTTTCTTAAGGGTATCGTACTTTACCGTATGCCTGAACTGGACAAAGGCGAACCGTTCATCGAACCAGAAAAGACCGTGGGAAAGATTTACCTCGGCGAAGAAGTTGAAGGAGGTATGGACACCGCTCATTATCGCCTCTTCTATCTGGGGCGTAAAGGCGTTTTTAACGACAAAGGAACTTCTTACCCCTCCGTTAAGATCGACAGTTACGGCGTCTATCTCCGCCTGCGCACCAAAGGCCGCCGCCGGAAAGAGAAACGCAAAAATAAGAATGAGGTACGTTATAGACCTGTTCAATGAAACCCCGCTCTGAATTTACGGTAAGGCTTAATTAATCGGCAACATGCCAAACGGTTCGGTTACCCGGCTACCGGGTATTTTCAAAACCTTAACGTGTACGGTATAACCGGAAAACCTGACAGGTTCGCAGATTAGAAATGAAACAAAAAAGCGCCAACTTAGAAAAGCTCTAAAAAAAGAGTACTAAATCTTTAAAAATATAACCAATTT
>JAJRYL010000205.1 GCA_024275855.1 Deltaproteobacteria bacterium | reverse complement strand
TGAGTATGCTCTTCGAGATGAGAGAGTGTTTCGGGGTAACCGTACTTGTGCATGGCCTGTTCTTCGGCGTCGAAGTGAATAACGATATATTCGTCAAGAAAAGAGAAGAGCCGCTGCACCTCCTCTTTACCAAGACCAACGGTCATAGCGTCGAGCAGGCAGTTGATACGGTAAAACAGCTCTTTGTGCTGACGGTCCTGCCAGGCTATTCCGGTAGATATCTTGGTGCTCCACTCTATCGACATAAGAAGAAGGCTCCTACTCTATTTTTGAATAAACCGCACGCCCGTTATTCGCCCGGCGCGGCGTTTAGTCTGTAATTGATCTGTTAAACTGTCAAAAAACTTTTAAAAAAAATCTAATCGCTTATAGAACGCCCACGGCCCTGCCTTACCGACATAAACTCTTTCAAAAGCCGCTGCTGCTTTTTTGTAAGCAGCCTTTTGAATGCCGCGTGCGCCTTAATCCTTTTATACCTTAACTCCGTTCTTTTTGCGGCTATCTCAACAATCTTTTTACGGACGAGCCTGAGGTCAACGGGCTCTTTGGCAAGGTGCTCTCTTAACTCGACCTCTTCGATATTTATATCGGCAGTCAGCCGGAGCATCTTCTTTTCGTAACCGCTCATAAGGCTGCGCGCGTCACGTCGCTGCTTCGGAGTCAGGTCGAGCGCGCCCATTGCGAAAGAATAGATGTAGTCGTACTGCTGCGCCTCCTTCATCCAGTAGTAGGTATGAAGCTCGTCGCTCGGGGCGACAAAATCCTTCATAGCTACTGAACCGCCTTCGCCGGTGCCGGTAAACCCACGCATACTGCCAAGCGTTATAAGCACGTCTTTTAAAGTGCCGCCCTTATCGACAAGCACCTTAAGCGTAGAGCCTACGTCGAGTTCTCGAATAGCGGCCTTAAACTCTTCGTAACCCGGAATCTCTTTATCGTCTATACTGAGCAGAACGTCGCCCCTTACTATTCCGGCCTCGTCAGCCGGCCCGCCGCGCACTACGTCAATAACCACAAGCCCTTTAAACTCACCGGGGTCTATAGCGAGCATGCGCGCGGTAAACTCGTCAAGCTCTCTTGTCGTAAGACCAAGCCACGACCTCTGCCCCGGGTTAGTTACAATCAGCTCGGCAACGTTGCCCTGCGCGTAAAGCGCACCCGGTAAAAGGAGACAGAAAAGAAGGGCTAATAAAAAAGAGGATACACTCTTTGAGGAAATCCCGGTAAGCGAACAGAACATAATACTTTCTTATTGTCTAAAAGCCGGGCACTCCGGCAAACAAAAAAAGAGACAGACATAAAACAGCGGAGAGCAAAAAAAAGGGCGCGGTTACGCCGGCATAAGCCTCGAATCGAGCCAACCCCTGAGCACCCGCCACGGTTTCGACTTTACCTTTGAAAAGACCCAATCATAAAAAACCTTAGCGGACTCGGTACCGCGAATAACGTTGTAGTACCTCTGCATGATATCTTTATCCTTTTCAAGAATAGAGTACCAGAGGCGCGGATACCTGTAGATTATGTTGCTGATCTTTTCGGCATAGACGAACTCCGGCAGCAACTCGTCGTCGAGCCATTGCTGGTAACCGGAAAGATCGGCGGTACCGGACGCTATACACTCCGCCACGCTCTTTGCCGCGGCCTTGCCTGAGAGCACAGCGTAGTATATTCCCTCTCCGAGGAAGGGGTCTACAAGGTGGCCCGTATCTCCGGCAAGACAGACCCTGCCCTTGAAGAGCGGTTTCTTGTCGTCGTAAAAGATCGGCACTGTCCAGCCGGTACGCTTTTTTATATCGAACTCTTTTAACAGAGGATGGGTAGATACAAACTCTTCGAAGTACTCTTTAACACTCGACCCGGCATATTTTATATCTCCGGCCATGCCAACGGAAAGGTACTTCTCTTTTGGAAAGATCCAGGCATAACCCCACGGCACTATGCCGAAATCTATGTATATCTTGCCGTCTATCTCTTCGGCAAGCCTGTTTTTATCGTACTCGACCTCCGCGGTTATGGAGACCGCGGCCTCTTTCGGGTTGAAGCCGAAGTACTCTCTGCCGGTAAAACCTGAGGCGCC
>JAJRYL010000204.1 GCA_024275855.1 Deltaproteobacteria bacterium | reverse complement strand
GTGGGAGCTTAAGAACCCGGCCCCGCATGTAAACTTTATTTAACCCGCCGACGCTTTACCCGGCGCAGGCCCGAACAGGCAAGTTCGGGCCTGAATCAACCAACGCGAAAAAGTTTATGGAACTCGACAAACCTCAGCAGATCAAACTCTTCACCTCTATGCTCAGAATACGGATGCTCGAAGAGAAGGTGGTGGAGCTTTACCCGGCGCAGGAGATGAAGTGCCCTGTACACCTCTGTATCGGACAGGAGGCTATAGCCGCCGGGGTCTGCGCGCACCTTAATAAAGACGACTACCTGACCTCGAACCACCGGGGGCACGGCCACTACCTCGCCAAGGGTGGCGACATGCGCGCCCTTGTCGCGGAGTTTTACGGCAGAAGTACGGGGTGCAGCAAGGGCAAAGGCGGCAGCATGCATATTGTCGATACCAGTGCCGGAATGTTCGGAACATCGGCCATAGTCGGCGGCGGCATACCGATGGGGGTCGGAGCGGGGCTTTCTATAGACCTCAGGGGCGAGGAGAAGATTTCGGTAATCTTCTTCGGAGACGGCGCGTTCGACGAAGGCGTCTTTTACGAATCGTACAACTTCGCGGCTCTTAAAAAACTGCCCGTAATATTTATCTGCGAAAATAATTTTTACGCCACCAACTCGCATCAGAGCGCCCGCCATGCAGGAAGCAGAATATCAAACATGGCTCTCGGTTTCGATTCCGTCGGCACGTCAGTTGACGGCAACAACGTAGAGTCCGTCTACTACGCCGCCGCTACCGCTGTAGAGCGCGCCCGCTCCGGGCACGGCCCTACGCTTATAGAGGCGATTACCTACAGATGGAAGGGGCACGTTGGCCCGGGTACCGATTTCGAGGCAGGGTGCCGCTCGGAAGATGAATTGAAAAGATGGATGGAAAAATGCCCGATAAAAAAGTACCGGGCCAAACTGATCGAGGCAAATACTCTCGACCCCGATCTTGTCGCCCGCATAACTGACTCGATTACAAGCGAGGTTAACGACGCGGTGCAGTTTGCCCTTAAAAGCCCGCTGCCTACTGCGGACGATTTGATGACCGACCTTTACAGCGAATAGGGGTCGAATAAAAGACGACCCCGATAACCGGTTGCTAATGCCGACGATAAGACGGCAATTTTCTACTGAGTTGATGCGGAAGTAATAAGTGCCTTGTATGGCTTGGTACCGAACACAGACCCTAAGAGATAAAATTTCTACAGAGTTGATGCGGAAGTAATAAGTGCCTTGTATGGCAAACTGTGGAACGCAAACGACCTGATTAAGTAAACTCTACAAAGTACCAAAACGGATTTAAAAAATGCCCTGGACAAAAGTATATGAAGACAGAAGCGAGTTTGCCGCCGCGGTAAAAAAAGACCCGAATCTGAGGGGGCTTACCTACCGCGACGCTATTTTAGAGGCGAGCACGCAGCTTTTGGAGCACGATAAAGATTTCTTTATCCTCGGCGAGGGTGTTGACGACCCGGGCGGGGTGTTTGGCACAACCAAAGGGCTTGCCGACAGGTTCGGAGACAAGCGTGTAATGGACACCCCTCTGGCGGAGAACGGCGTAACGGGCATAGCGATGGGCGCGGCGTTAACGGGTTTGAGGCCGCTTCTGGTTCACATGCGTGTAGACTTTATGACCCTTTCGCTCGATCAAATAGCGAACCACGCTGCCAAATGGGGTTACATGTTCGCAGGCGCCGTCAAGGTGCCGCTTACCATCCGCGCGATAATAGGTCGCGGCTGGGGTTCTGCGGCCCAGCACTCCCAGTGCCTTCAGGCTATGTTCACTTCCGTTCCGGGCCTTAAGGTCGTAATGCCAGCTACGCCCTACGACGCCAAGGGGCTTTTAACGGCGAGCGTGTATGACGACAACCCGGTTATCTTTATCGAGCACCGCGCCCTGTACGAACAGATAGGCCACGTGCCTGAAGAGCCTTACAAGGTGGAACTCGGCAAAGCGATAGTAAGGCAGAAGGGTTCGGACGTTACAATAGTGGCCAGCTCGCAGATGGTCACCGAGGCTATGAAAGCGGGGCGTCAATTAAAGAACGACGGCATAGAGTGCGAGATAATAGACCTTAGAACCTTAAAACCGATGGATAGAGTGACCATACTGGGTTCGGTTAACAAGACCGGACGGCTCGTTATAGCGGACAACGGCTGGAAGGAGGGCGGATACTCGGCCTCGGTTTCCGCTATTGTTTCCGAAGAGGCGTTCAGCGCGCTTAAAGCGCCCATACAGCGTGTAGCCCTGCCTAATGTTCCGACCCCTGCGAGCCATGTGCTCGAAGCGGCGTACTATAAAAGCTACATAGACATAATAGAAGCGGTAAAACGGATTACCGGCTAACCGCCGCTCTAAAGAGTGATAATAAATATCGTGACCGAAACCGACAAACCCTCTATATCGTTTATAGTACCCTGCTACAACGAAGCGGGCAATATAGAGGGCACAATAGAGTCTATAAAGAGCGCGCTCGAAACCACCGGCCATTTCGGAGAGTTCGAAATAATAATCTTCAACGACCGCTCTACCGACGCTACAGGAGAGGTCATAGAAAAAATAGCCGCATTGGAAAATTCAGTACGTACGGTTCATAATAAAGAGAACATGGGTTTCGGTTATAACTACACCGAGGGCGTGCGGCTCGCCGGAATGGAGTACGTAATGATGGTGCCGGGCGACAACGAAATACCGTCCGAAGCTATTGAGAGGGTCTTGGCCAAGACAGGGAAAGCCGACCTTGTAATTCCGTACACGAATAATACCTGGGTCAGGCCGTGGTCGAGGCGTATAGTCTCACGCGCCTTCGTTATACTTATGAATACCCTCTTCGGTCTGAGGTTGAAGTACTACAACGGTACCTGCGTACTGAAAGCTAAGGAGCTTAAAAAGCTCAAACTTACCACGTGGGGTTTTGCGTACATGGCCTCTATTTTAGTGCGCCTTATCAGGTCCGGCTCGACTTACGTAGAGGTAGGTGTAGATATTTCACAAAGAGAGACCGGCGCTTCGCAGGCCTTTACGTTCAAAAATATAGTAAGCGTAGTTAGCGCTATCGCCTCTCTGTTTATAGAAGTGCGCCTTAAAAGCCGCGCCTTTTACAACAGG
>JAJRYL010000203.1 GCA_024275855.1 Deltaproteobacteria bacterium | reverse complement strand
TATGAGCGGGCTATTCTCGAATTCGACAAAGTTATAACCAAATACCCCAAAGGCGACAAACGGGCGGCGGCAACGCTAAAGCAGGGTTTCAGCTTTGAGCATATCGGCGCGCTGAAAGAGTCGCGTGTACTGCTTGAAACGGTTATAGAGCTTTACCCGAAGAGCGCAGAGGCGGCAAAAGCCACAAAACGGCTTAAAAAACTTAAAAAGTAACAGGGACGCGATTTTCGCGTCAACAGTAAAAAGACAAAAGCCAGAGGCTGCCTGATGAAAGAGAAGATACTTCTGGTTGACGACTCCAAGAGCGAGCGAACCTCCATCAAGAACGCCATGTCGGGTATATTCGACGACTTTGTAGAGGCCGAAGACGGGCTTGGCGCTATCAAGGCCTTCATAGAAGAGTAGCCGGGCTTTATCATTACCGATATAGAAATGCCTTCTATGAACGGGTACCGCTTTTTAGAGACGGTGCGGCAGATGGACGACGGCCACGACGTGCCGGTAATACTCATTTCAGCCACCAAAGATACCCTTAAAGAGAAACTGACGGGCTTTAACCTCGGAGCGAGCGATTTTCTGATAAAACCGTTCAACGAAGAGGAACTCGTAGCGCGCGTTAAATCCCTTCTGCGCATTCGTTGCCTTATGACGGAACTTAAACAGAAGAATATACTGCTCGAAAAGCTGGCCATCACAGACGAGCTGACGTCGCTCAACAACAGAAGGTACTTTTTTGAGGCAGTAAAAGAGCAGCTTGCGCTCGGTGTCCGCCACAACTTTCAGATAGCCTGCATGCTTCTCGACATCGACCACTTCAAGGCGGTAAACGATACATACGGCCACCTCGCCGGAGACGAAGTACTGAAAAGACTCGGCGCGCTGCTCTCCGAGACCAAAAGAGACGGCGAAATTCTTGCCCGTTTCGGAGGCGAAGAGTTTGTTATCTGCCTCTGCAATACAGATACCGGAAGCTCGCTTCTCGCGGCCGAACGCTTTAGAAGCACAATAGGCGCGTACGACTTTACATCAACCGCCTGCCCGGAACTCAACCATATAACCGTAAGTATCGGCATCTCTATCTGTCCGCAGTCGGTGGCGGCAGACCCGGACAACCCCGTTACTATAGACGAACTTCTAAAGACAGCGGATACGGCGCTCTACCGGTCTAAAAGCGGGGGGCGCGACAAGGTGACAATACTTGAGCATACATGTTAGACCCCGCCAGACACGAAAACTCCCCGCCTTATCCACCCTTTTAAAGACAAGCAGGCAAGCAACCCGGAGGTATTGATTTCATCCGGCCGGAACCGTGAATCTGGCTAACGGACGAAAATTGATATATACTACTATTGTATGCCCTTACCGCGGCACGCTGGTCGATAAACGCTGCGACTTATTACATAGGGACTAAAACAGTTAAGGACGAGCTTTCAGTTGAACAGAACCACAGTATCTATAATCCGCGCCCCTGAGTACGGCACCGGAGTTTACGACAGAGTACGCGAGGCTGTTGACAAGCTTGGCGGAATTTCCGGCTTTGTAAAAAAAGGCGAGCGCATACTGATAAAACCGAACCTGCTTATCGAGAAGTCTCCGGATGACGCGGTAACTACTCATCCGGACATTGTCGCGGCGGCCATACGCCTTGTCAAAGAGGCAGGCGCTACTCCCGTTGTCGGAGACAGCCCGTGTCTGAAGAGCGCGCAGAAGGTCGCTGAAAAAGCGGGTATACTCGAAGTCTGCAAAGAGGCCGGCGTGGAGCTGATAGAATTTACCGGGAACGTGGCAGTGGACAACCCCGGCGGCTTCCTCTTCAGGCGGCTTGAAATAGCCAAAGAGGTCATGGACTTCGACGGCATAATCAACCTGCCTAAACTCAAGACACACGCTCAGATGTTCCTTACGCTCGGCATAAAGAACCTCTTTGGCTGTGTCGCCGGCAAGGCGAAACCGCAGTGGCACCTTAGCGCCGGTACGGACTCGCAGGCCTTTGCCGCCATGATTCTCGACCTCCACCTTTTTTTAAAACCTCGACTCAGTATTATGGACGGTATCGTCGGCATGGAGGGCAACGGCCCCGGCAGCGGAGACCCCGTGAAGATCGGCCTTCTGCTCGCCTCTGCGGATGCCGTTGCAATGGATACCGTAATTACCGAGCTGCTTGGCGCAGAGCCGGAGGCGCCCCCTATTCAGCGGGTGGCGCGCGGGTGGGAACTTACCGGAGCAAGCTTAAGAAACATAGACGTGCTTGGAGAAAAAATCGCGGACGTAAAGGTAGAGCGGTTCAAGTTTCCGCCTCTTATCCATACTAACTTCGCCGACAAACTACCGTACTTTATAGAGAGCCGCCTGCGCAAGGCCATCACCACAAGGCCGCACGTTCACGCTAAGAGCTGCGTGCTGTGCAATAAGTGCGTAAATATCTGCCCCGCGACCGTAATGAGCAGTTCCAAGAAAATTCGTATCGACTACAACGCCTGTATCCGCTGCTTCTGCTGTCAGGAGGCATGCCCCGTAGGAGCCATCTCGCCAAAAGACGGCTGGCTGAAAAAAATTATCCCCGGCCTTTAAAGCCAGCCGCACTCGAAGCGCTAAATAAAGAACGGGGAGCTGGCCGGCACAGAGCCGGTTGTAGAACTTCACCTGTATAATAACCTCCCCTGGAGCGGCAGTTGGCACAAAAGAGACGTAAATACAGAGTTGTGCTCATTTTGCTCGGCGCACTCGGTCTGCTTTTTGCCGTAACCGCGGCATCTTTAATATACCTCTACACAACCCCCATAGACCTAAGCCGCTACAGCAAAGAGATCAGCGCCCGCATAGAGGCGAAGACCGGTGTGCGCTTCAGCGCGGAAAAAATAGTTGTGCAGACCCTTCCATCGCTCGAAGTAAGGCTTGAAAATGTCGATTTTTTCGAAAACTCCGAGACCTTCCTGATCGTACCTAAAATCACCGCAACCTTCTCGCTGTTAAAGATACTCACCGGAAATATGGAACCGCGAATTTTGGATATTACCGAACCGGACATACTGGTTAAGCGCTACAGCGACGGAACCCCTAACCTCGGAGCCCGCTTTTTAGCCGGTATCCGGCCCACAGGGACATTAAAAAAACTTGCCCTGCATAACGGAAGATCCACCATAGTAGACGAATCAATAAAGGGCGGGCCGCAAAAGTTCGCACTTACCGATGTGGAAATAGCGTTCGACAAGGGACAGGGTACGGAATTTACCGCCTCTTTTACAGCCAACCTCGACTCTACTCCAATCAAAATTTTGAGTACGGGAGGTTATAAAGATAACAGGCTTCATTTTAGCGGCCCGGTAACATTCGGCACCTTCGACCTTAACCGGCTTACCCCGTATATTGAGCAAAAAGCCCCTAAAGGCGCTATAAAAGGCAGCGCAACCGCAAAGCTTAACTTAGCCTTCGACAGAGGGTTGACGATAGAGGGCGGACTTAAGTACAAAGAACTATCTATCAAAATCCCTAAACTCTTCAATAAAAAGGTGGAGTCGAAGGGGGGCACCGCAAAGTTGAAACTGGTTATAGACGCTAACGAGGTGCGCGCGGGGTTAAGCGGCATAGAGTTTAAGATGGCTGACTTTGTCCTTAACGGAGGTTTCGAGGTGCTCGCGCCGCACGGCGCTGGAGCAAAGGGGCGCGAACTTAAGCTAAAACTCTCCACTACCCCTATAAAATTCAAACGCTTTGTATCACTTCTGCCGCCCAACCTTCTTTCCGGCTCGCTCGAACAGAGGATCGGCGGGCTAAGACCGCTCGGAGGCACGGTCACCGTTGAGGAACTTTTAGTAAACGGCCGTTTTGACAACCTTAACAACTTAGGCGCGCTCGCCAAAGACGGCAAGGTAAGCCTTAAGCTTAAACTGGACAAACTCAAGTTCACAGGCAAGGTGATTAAAGAGACCTTTTCCGGTATCAAGGGCAATGTATCACTTGAACATAACCGGTTGATACTCAAAGACTTTTCAGGCAACTACGGCCAGGGGGTACTGAAAACGCTAAACGCCGAGATAACGGAACTCTCTACGGAGCCGAAGTACAACCTGTCGGCAACGGCCTTCTTCGAGGCGGGCAAGACGCTCGAAGTGCTAAAGGCCCTTCTTAGCGCAAAGGGCAATAAAAACGCGACACGGCTGAAGGGCATAACGGCGTCCGGCATAACGGAGCTTAACCTCAACCTCAAAGGCATAGTTAAAGACCTTACCCCCACCTACTTTTCAGGCATCATCAGGCTCAAAAACGGCAACTTCGGGCACAAGGCTTTTCTGCTCAAGCTCTCGGCCCTTAACGGTGAGATAACGTTCGATACCGACACGCTTACATTCAACAAACTCAGCGGAGTGGCCTGGCAGAGCCGCTTCAAAGTTAACGGTACGGTAAAAGAGTACCTGAAAAACCCTCAGATCGACATAACCGCAGAGGGCCGGCTCGCAAACGAGACGGTACAGGCCCTTGCCGGAGATACGGCGCTGAAGGACCTGCGCCTTGGAACCAACGTACCCTTTAGCATAAGCGTAAAGGGAAACGGTAACAGACTCGACAGCCACGCGAAAATAGACATTACCGGTTCTACGCTCAAGTACAAAACATTGATCGATAAAAGCGCCGGTTACCCGCTGGCAATGAAGGTTGACCTTATAAAGATAGAGGACGATAAGGTCTCTGAACTGAGGATAAAAGAGATACAGATAACCACTGGCACTTCGCGCGCCGGCATAACCGGCGTATACAACCTTAATGACGACTCTTACACGCTGAACGCGAGCACAAGCGAATTTAGAGTATCGGACATAGCAGGGCTTAGTCCTGTAATAGACGCTGCCGGAAGCACAGACGGTTCGATAGGTTTAAGCTTTAAAGCGACGCGGGATTCGGCCAAGGCAGCGCCGATATATAAGGGTGTCGCTACCGTTCAAAACGCCGCGTTCACCTCCGGTTATATCCCGCGCCCGGTAGAGAGGCTCGATATGACCGCCAAATACGGCCCTGGCGGCAGGCTTCTCGACATTAAAAAGCTCGTAGCCGGTAGAAACGACCTGAAAGGAAGAGTGGTGTTTACGCCGATGCCCGCTTCCTTAAAATCGAAAAAGAGGCTCTGGAACATCGACTTCGACCTTGAGGCTAAGGGGCTGTTTTTAGACGACTTGTTAGGCACAAAAAAGAGCGGCGACATTGCCGCCGGAGATAAAGAGAGCAACGCAAAGGTAAAAGAGGGTAAGAGCACGGGGCTGCGGCTAAAGAGTATCCACTCCGGCAAAGGCAAACTTCATATATCGAAAGGTTC
>JAJRYL010000013.1 GCA_024275855.1 Deltaproteobacteria bacterium | reverse complement strand
TTCGAACCCTTCAGTTCTTCAAGTTTCTTAAGGTACATTTCCCTTATTTTAGTGCAAAGCGTTTTATAATCCTCTAACAGTAGAGCGCCCGGTTTCTTACTCTTGTATCCGCAGCTTCTGGCAAGCCTGTCAAGCTCCTCTGTACCGGCCTTTAAGAAACCCTCCGCCCTGTCGTGTACAATTCTAAGGCGGGTCTCTAAAAGCCTGTAAAAGAGATAGGTCTCTTTTAAAAATTCATACTCTACGAAAGGGAGCTTATTAGCTTCGGCAAGAAAAGCAAGCGCGCTTAACGTATCGGGCTGTCTAACCTCCGGCCGCTCTTTTCCGTAAGCGAGCTGCATGGCCTGCGCCAGAAACTCTATATCGACCAGTCCGCCGGCACCTGTCTTTATATTAACCTGTCCGGCGCTCTCCTTGCCAATTTCCCTCTCCATACGGGCGCGTACCTTTAGCATCTCCAAAATATCGCTTTCGGTCAAACCTCTGGAAAAGACCTCGTCTTCAACTCTTTCAAGCACGGTTGACGCAAACCCTGTATCTCCGGCCACTACCCTCGCCCTTGTAACCGTCTGCCGCTCCCATATAGCGGTACAGCCCGTGTGGTACTTTATAAATGCCGTGTCCGATACGGCAAGCGGCCCGGCGCTGCCCGACGGCCTTAGGCGCGTATCCGTCGGAAAGACAATGCCTTCGCGTGTTCTAAGGGTAAGTATGCTGAGAATGCGGGTACAGAGCTTTGCGAAAAAATCGTAGTTCGAAATGCTCTTTGTTCCGCCGGTTGTTTTACACGCCTCCTCGCCGGTCTCCTGTTCCGGTTCTGAAGGTAGAGAGTAGAGGAAGATCATGTCGAGGTCCGAGCCGTAAATAAGTTCGCGCCCGCCGAACTTGCCGAGTCCGATTATAGCGAAGCGCGCATGCGGCGACGGTCTGCCGTAAAGCCTGATCAGTTCCTGCCGGGCTATTGCGCAGGCGGTAGCAAGGGCGGCTTCCGCCATAAGCGTCATCTGCTCCGGTACCTGGTGAACGGGCAGGGCACCAGATATATCGTTAAGCCCTATACGAAAAAGTTCCTGATTTTTCAAACGGCGCAGCGCGTCGAGCCGCTCTTCGTAATTTAATTTTTTTTCTTTACCGAGCACGCCCTCGGTAAAGAGAGCGCCCAACTCCTCTTCGCTTTTTTTCGGAACGGAGAGGCCCTTGGACAGAAGTATGTCTATGTTCTCCGGGTGTTGAATAAGGCTGGAAGAGAGAAATTCGCTGGTGCCGAAGAGCTGAATAAGCTCGCTGAGTACGCGCGGGTTTTCGGCAAGCAAAGAGTAGTAGGCGGTGCGCGCGCCTATGGCCGAGAGAAAACGCTCCAGATTCTTCAGCGCCCTGTTCGGCTCCGGGCTCTTCGAGGCGAGTTTAAGAAACCGGGGCCCTATCCGTTCGAGCAGCAGTTGAGCGCGCGCGCCGAGCCGTTTGGCTCCGGGCCCTTTTTTCAAACGCTCAACGGTGTTTAATGCCTGCCGCGCATCGGTAAAGCCGAGTTCGTCGAGCCGCGCCTCTGCCTCCTCTTCGCTTAGATCGCCGCTGAAAAGAAGCTGAAACTCTTGCGGCACTTTTTTCGCCTCCTCAACGGACTTATAAAAGAGGCTCTTGTAAACCGCGTGAACGCCTGCCGTAACAGAGCGGTACTTCTGCCAGAAGGCAACGTGATCGCATACGGTAGACGAGTCGCAAAAACCCATCATGCGCGCAAGACGGATAAGCTCCGTGCGTGAGGCCGGAATAGCCTGTGTCTGTCTGCCTTCGACAATCTGTATCCTGTGCTCCAGCCTTCGAAGAAAGATATAACCGTCGATAAGTGTCTTTGAGTCCCGCTCTTTCAGGTACCCTTTTTTTAACAGCTCGTCGATAGCTTGCAGCGTATTGCGGCAACGCACGGATTCGTCCTTGCCCGCGTGAATAAGCTGCAGGGCCTGGCAGAAGAATTCGATTTCGCGGATTCCTCCGGTGCCGAGCTTCACGTCTATAGAGTTGCTCTTTCTTTTAAGCAGGCTGAGGTCGATCTTTTCTTTCATCGTCTTTATCTCTTCGATAGCGGTAAAGTCGAGAAATTTCCTGAAGACAAAGGGACGTACTGTCTGTAAAAAAGCCGAACCGAGGCTCTTGCTTCCGGCAACAGGGCGCGCCTTTAACATTGCCGCGCGCTCCCAGCTCTGCCCCCACGTCTCGTAATAGACCTCTAAGCTGTGCAACGAGTTTGCCATTGGCCCGCCCCTGCCCTCGGGCCTGAGGTCGAGGTCTACACGAAAGACAAAACCGTCTTCGGTTACCTTTGAAAGACTCTTCGAGACCAGTGTCGAGAGCTTTACAAAGTAGTCGTGCAGGCCGATTACGGAGCCGTCTTTCTTTTTTTGAAACTCTTCTTTCAAGTCTGCGGCGTCTTGCGGGAGCGCGGTATCGTCAACAACGGTTATACCCGTGGTCTGGCCCGAGTCGGTCGAGTAGACAAAGAGTATGTCTATGTCGGATGAAAAGTTAAGCTCTCTTCCGCCAAGCTTGCCGAGCCCGATTATAGATATCTCGGCCTCCTCTTTT
>JAJRYL010000202.1 GCA_024275855.1 Deltaproteobacteria bacterium | reverse complement strand
CCGCCCGGTACCACGCCGCCTTTACCGGGAGTGTTCACGAGATTGTCGAAGGTCGTAACGCCGTCGTGGCAAGACAGGCACGCGAGTGACGGGCCGGAAACAGAGGTAATGCTGCTGCCGCTCGCGGTAGGCCCGTATGCGGTAAAGCTTGCGGGTGACGGTACGCTCCTGTTCCAGAGCGGGGTCGAGGAAGAATTTTTATGATGAGGTGTATGGCAGAAAATGCAAATTTCGGTGGTTGAGCCGGTTCTTACGACTCTGCCGAACCCGCCGAGGTTGTGGCGAGACGACGCAATACCTTTAGCGGAAATTCCGGGTTGGTAATCATCTACCGTAATCGCGTCTACAGACGGTACTTCAATAAATACCGACACGGATAACAGCAGTATAGGCAGTACTCTTCCAGTCACAGAATCGGCCGCTCCAGTTCCGGCGTTGAGGAGAGCCGGAATTTTTCAAAAAAAAAGCCGACAACACGTTAACAAAAAACTGTGTTGTGGCATCCATTGCCAATTGTCCAAACCCGCCATGAGTCCGAAAAGAGCTTACAGTATCTATTATACAGCATTGCCAAAAATCAGTCAAGGTCTACTGGTATAGTAGACTCCGGCATCTAAAAGAAAAAAACCTTTAAAATCGAAGAGTTTCAGTGACATGATGGAGGCGCCAACCTCAAAAAAAGAGATGACCTGCTATAACACGGGAAGGAGTTAACTGTTGTGGTGTTTCTTATCCCACATACGCATAAGGCTGCTTTTTATAAGCTCCTTACGTACCCTTTTCCTGAACTCATCTTCATCAACCTTAAACTTAAAGGCCTTTTTTCCATTTATGAAGATGGTAGGAATGTCGTCTTTATACCGTCTGAGCAGATCGTCGTTAGCGGTTATATCCACCTCTTTGAAGTTAAAGGGAACATCTTTGTTCACCCTGTTTATGGTTTTACAAGCATCCATACAGGTTGCGCACCCCTTGCCGGATACCTTCTCCGCATACGTGCAACAAGAACAATCTTTGCTTGTATAAACCTCAACCAGAAGATTTGACATAAACCGACCCCACCTATCAAGTTATAAAACTTAGCTCAATTGCGGTAAAATACTATTAAGATACCCAGCTATAATAGCAAGAGAATTGGAAAAAATCAAGACCCCTGTAACTATTAAGAACAATCCCGTTACTATAGAGACTGCGCGCATGTACCTTTTGAGCTTGTTAAAGTACTTGAGAAAGGTGTTAATTCCGAGTGAGGTAAGAAGAAACGGTATGGCCAAACCTGCTGAATAGGCTACGAAAAGCGACATGCCGGACCATGCCGACTTCGATGTCGCGGCAACTGCGAAAATAGCTGAAAGTATAGGCCCTATGCAGGGTGTCCAACCTGCGGCAAAACCGATACCGACCAAGAAAGAGCCGAGCATGCCCGACGGTTTCTCTTTAAAGAAGTGCAGCCTTTTTTCCCGCTGCAGGAACTTAAAGTTTATGACGCCGATTATATGAACGCCGAGCACGATTATAATTATTCCGCCCACCCTGCGCACTATATCCTGGTACTCCATAAAGACGTTACCGAGAAGCTGCGCGGAGGAGCCGAGAATTACGACAAAAACAGTCGTAAAACCGAGAATAAACATTATAGAGTTCTTAAAAATAACCTTTTTAAGGTTCTTGCCGTCATCATCGGTAAGCTCCTCAAATGAGATGCCGGTTACAAAAGAGATGTAAGAAGGCACAAGAGGCAGAACGCACGGGGAGATGAAAGAGAGAATGCCGCCCAAAAAGGCCAACGGTATGGAGACTTCGGTAGTCAAATAGACACCTCTTAAAAGAAAATTATAATATACGAAAGAAGTAACGTTTTCGCTTTTTACCGTTTATCTTCTTAACTTTACGCCTTGCTACTTCTTGCCGCGCTTCTTATACTGCTCAGGGCTCTGCGCGCCGTTTGCTATGAGGTCTAAAATAGTATACATGTTAGACTCCCTCGCCCAGTCCCTCGGCCCGTTAACCTTCTCGGCCACAACACCGTTCTGATCGAGAATAAACGTTTCCGGCACGCCCGTGGTCTTGTACTTCTCCTTTATCCTGCCCTTCTTATCGCGAAGGACGGTAAAGGTGAGGCCGAACTTGTCTACGAACGCCTGTACATCGCTTGCGCTTCCGGTGTCTATGCTTACGGCCACTATCTCGAACTTGCTTTTATCCATCTTGTTATACAGGGCCTGCATGGAAGGCATCTCGTCTTCGCACGGCTTGCACCAGGTAGCCCAGAAATTTAAAAAGACTACCTTGCCTCTAAAATCGCTAAGCTTGACGTTTACTCAGTCAAGGGTCGGAAGCTCGAATTCGATAGCCTGAGTGCCTACGTTAACCGGCTCGAACTTCGACTTTCCGGTAACGACTATTACAACCGCGATAATTATTATAACGGCGATAATGACACCGATTACCGATTTAGGCAGCCCCGCCTCTTCAGTATCGTTTTTTGTTTCGGTCATAATATAACAGAGTCCTCGTCATTAGGTTTGTGTTCTATCAGGGCACAGAGACCGACACCCTCGACCGCTACTATTTTTAAAAACGCTTCTAACTCGTGCCGCGCGGGCTTTAAAAAAACCGGCCCCGAAGTTAACGAAGCGTCAGCCTGCAAGCCCGGGCGTTGCCTTAAGCTTCAGGCCCCGACGTTAATATAACGGACTTAAAGCTACGGCGTTGCCCTTAAGCTTTCGCCCCCGCTCACCCGTATGCCGTAAATCAGGCGTAGGCGTGAAGGCCCGGCAGTATAAAACTTACTCCCCAGTAAAGGAAGATAATGGCAACGAAACCGAGCACGGCTATCCACGCGGCTCTTCTGCCTCTCCAGCCGCGGGTAACGCGGGCATGGAGGTACGAGGCGTAAATCATCCACGTAATAGCGGACCATGTCTCTTTAGGGTCCCAGCTCCAGGGCCGTCCCCACGCCTCGTTAGCCCATATAGCGCCCGTTACGATACCGATGGTAAGGAAGGGAAAACCCCACGCAATAGCAATGTAGCTCAGTTCGTCGAGCATCTTGGAATCTGGAAACCTGTCGAGCAGAAAGTTCTTTTTACCCTTAACCTCCGCCTTGTTTTTTACAAGATAGGTCAAGGCCAGACCAAAGGAGATAGCAAAGGCCGCGTAACCTATAAAGGTGGTAAAGACATGGAAATCGAGCCATCCGATAGCGTAATCTTCAAGACCGAACTTGGAGAGAAAATCGACCATAAAGTGCCACTTGTTCTGCAACGCCGGGTTTAACGGCTCTACGCTCTTAAACCTGTACGGGAGCAGAGAGGCGGAGAGCATGGCGATAAACTCAAGAGCCATTATAACCGCGCCGAGAGACTTGAACTTGTACCTGTACTCCATAAGAAGGTAACCGATGTTCAGCGCCCAGACAAAAAGCACCATAGACTCGAAGAGGTTTGAAAACGGCGCGTGACCGGACTCGCCCGCGCGCATGATAAGTATCATCGAGGTGGAAAAGAGTGTTACAAAAGCCATTGTTGTGGCTATCTGGCCGAGCCACTTCTTTTTTACGAACCAGTTGGCTACATAAACCAGAGCGGTTACAAGATAGAAAATGAATGAAAATGTAAAAAATACCAGTGACAGTATCATCAGAATCCCCCTAAATATCTATACTTCAGTATCGCCTTTAATCTTCTTGGCAATATTTTCTATTTCACGTTCAAAAACAAAATTACTCTTATTTATCAATCCACCCAGTGAAACCTCTGTGCCGCCATCTACAGTATGAATATAGACCCAGAGCCTTCTGTGGTAGACAAAGAATGTAAGAAAGAAACCGCTAACCATTATAAGGCAGCCGAGCCATACTATATTTACGCCGGGGTCTTTGTTGAGCGAAAGACCGGAGTAAAGCAGGCCGGTATACCCCCCGAAGACTATATCTTCCTCGGAGTCGGGTATGGCGGGAAAGATACCCGGATACTTAATGAAGATCCACGGGCTCGAAATCAGTTTGCCGCCCCTGTATACCTCTATCTGAATCGCGGGGTTGTTGGCCTCCGCAGACTTGGAAAAGACCTCGTTCCTCTCTTCGTCGTAAGCGAAGTCGCCTGCGAAACCGATAAGTTTTACACTGTACTCGGTGTCCGGTATCTTGGTAAGTACCCCCCAGTCTATCTCCATATTGGAGTAGATCTGCTCCTTCTCCTTACCGATCATGGCAATATTGGCCTTTGCTATCCTGTCCCACGCGTTGCCCCATGAAGACTGGTAGAAACGCACGCCTTTGTAATCGAGCGGCTCATTGACCCATATCTGCTTAGTAAGCACGTCCTTGCCGTCCTCGACAACGGTAAGCAGGCTGTTGTACTGCTTAATCTGACCGGACTCGTAATACTCTATCCAGAACTTGTCGAGCCTTAGATTATAATCGACGTCAGGTACCTCGATAGTGTCTCCGGTGTAGACTACCTTAAAATCTTTATACCCGTAAAAACCGCCTATAATGGCGCCAAAGAGGATTAAGAGCAGGCTTACATGGGTAATATCGGAACCGAAACGGCCAATTACGCCACGCCAGCAGTAGGTAAAGTCTTCATCGGAGTTACCGTCGAACTTAACCGTCTTGTACTTGTTCTTCTTTAAAATAGCCGCTACGCGCGTCCTGGTCTCTTCAAGCCCGGCGCTCACCTTAACGGTACGCTTATTGGCAAACTGGTTAACGCTTTCCGCGGTAAACTTCTTCGGTTTGTGTTTTAAAAGCGAATTCCACTTGGTCGGAAAACGCTCGAAGGTACAGACGATTATATTTACAGCGAGTGTAAGAATCAGCCCGTTGTACCACCACGTGTGGTACATGTTGTTAAGGTTGCCGTAGATGATGAATTTTGTCCACGACTCGCCGTACGCCATCAGGTACTTTTCCAACGGCTGATTCTGCTCTATTACCGTACCAATTATAGAGATAAACGCAACAGAAATGAGAACGATTATCGTCAGCTTCAATGAAGCGAAGAACTTCCATATACCTGTTCCGATCCTGGTATACCAGGGCTTACTCTCTTTAGCCACCGTCACCTCTTAAACCTTTCTATTGTGAGCAGTCCGGGTTTTGCACACGGTCTGCGTCAAGTCTTAAAAACCTTTTAACAGCCCGGGTTACTTTTCGGCCTGCTTTGATATCTGAACAAGGTACTCCTGCGCAGCCTTGCCGACACGGGTTTCAGGGTTAATCGCCTTTGCCTTCTCCCACGCGGCCTTAGCCCCGTCGCGATCCGCCATACCGTATGCGAGAATAAACCCTTTGGTTAGCCATATCTGTTGATGGTACGGGTTGTGCTTTATTCCAAGCTCTATATACTTTAGCCCCTCTACAGGATTACCGAGATAATGCATGGCGAGCCCGATAGCGTTGTATCCCCACGGTTTGTTGGGGTCGATATCGATAGCGAGCTTATAGTATTTAATCGCGTCTTCGAACTGCTTCTGCTCAAACAGAGCGTCCGCAAGGCGAATCGCCGCGTTTATATCTTTAGGGTTTTCTTTCTGTTTGGCGAGCAGCTCTTTTAAGATAGCCTTGCCGTTACCGCCCTGCTGCGTTGTGCCGCCGGCCTCGTGATAGACCATGCCCCCGCCGCCGGACCTCGAACCGACCATATAACCGCCTACGCCGAAGATAACCGCGACTATAACAGCGATGATTACCGTGCTTAGAGTACCTGAACTTTTCGAAGCCATTATCTCCTCATCTGTTTCATACGTTGGTCGTGAATTTTTTTGAACTTTTTATCGACCGCTTTTCTTATCGTCGCCGCGTCCGCACCCTCTGAATGCATGCGCTTTGCCATAAGAGCCTCGTTAATACAGATATCGCAGTACGCGCCGTGCTTATTGACATAACAGGTCAGCAGGCTTTTGTGCCCCATATTCTTTTTACAATCGCAGTAGCAGTACAGGCTGTCGAGCACTTCGGGAATATCTTTGGCCGCCTTGTACGCCGCCGCGGTATCCCCGGTAAAGTAATATGGCGGTAGTGTATCGCGAGTCTCTCCGCCGCGTAAATCGGCCGGCTGCGCCACCTCTTCTTTTCCGCTTGAGCAGGAGACCGAAACGAACAGGATCAATAGCAAAAATAAAGTTTTGCAGAGTCTGACCGCCCCTTTCCCATGAGATATATTTCGGCTCTTATCCATAATGCTTTACACCTTTTTTCACTTAAACCCAACAGGCTTTAATATCAGACAACAGCCCGGTTCAATTATAACCGTCAGCCGCAAAGGGCATAACGAACAAGGAGATACGCTCAAATTCAAAACAGCTGCAACCGCCCAACCCGCAATATCCGGGATTAAGAGCCATTGTAACAGGTAAGAATTAAATACATATTAAGGAATGATTAGTTATTTTATATATAACCCTGCCATATATCCGCTTATCTGTTGGCGGCGGCAGGGTTT